>JAFQIF010000101.1 GCA_017397695.1 Clostridia bacterium | reverse complement strand
ATGAAGGCCTACTACGCCAAGGCCGGCATCAAGACCGCCCGCTATCATCTGGTGTACGACTATCAGGGCTGCAAGGACTTCATCGCTGAGGTTGGCTACCCGGTCATCGTCAAGCCGGACAACGGCGTGGGCGCTTCCAGCACCTACAAGCTCAAGAATGACGACCAGCTCAACTACTTCTTCGCCACCAAGGAGGCCGACGTCCTCTACATCATGGAGGAGTTCGTCAACGGCACCGTGCACACCTACGACGCGGTCATCGACGCCAATGGCCAGCCGCTCTTTGAGACCGGCAATGTGACCATGGACTCCATCATGGACACCGTCAATACCAACGGCAACTCCTGCTACTATATTGAGAAGAACCTGCCGGACGCCATGCGCGAGGTTGGCCGCAAGACCGTTGAAGCCTTCGGCGTCAAGAGCCGCTTTGTACACCTGGAGTTCTTCGTCCTCAACGACGACCAGCCGGCGCTGGGCAAGAAGGGCGACATCCTTGGCCTTGAGGTCAACATGCGTCCCTCCGGCGGCTGGAGCGCGGACATGTTCAACTTCGCCAACTCCTGCGACGTGTACAAGATCTGGGCCGACATGGTTGCCTTCAACACCCGCACCGTGAAGGACGAGGGCGCCGAGCACTATTTCTGCTGCTATTGCGGCCGCCGCGACGGCAAGAACTTCGTCATGGATCACAATGCGATCATGGCCAAGTATGGCGATCGCATCAAGATGGCTCAGCGCGTGCCGAAGGCGCTCTCCGGCGCGATGGCCGACATGATGTATCTGTGCAACTGCTCCTCCGAGGAAGAGAAGCAGGAGTACTACACCAGCCTGCTGGCGGAGTACTAAGAGACGAGGGACGGCGGGCCTGCCCGCACCCGGCAGGGACATTGTTCCTGTACCCTTCTGTGCTTCGTGACCGTTTAAACCCGTTTTGTTCGGGCAGATGGCCCTACAAAGCGAAAGCTCTGAATCCGACCGCTGACGGAATCAAACCGTCAGCGGTTTTTTATTGAAAACATGTGCCCTCGAACGATCTGATTACATAAATCCCGTCATACTTCTTTTCCTCTTGTCTGCCTCTGCATCCCGTGGTATGATGCCATGTGTCATTTTTATTTTCGTCGATGCCACTGAGGAGGCTGTCATGCATTTCCATCTGCCCAAACGCCGCCTGACTACGCTGTACTGTCTGCATCAGGCGTCCTATTTCTTTGCCATTGCCGGAATCGGCGCTTTTTCCGTCACCTATCTGATGGACAAAGGCTTTGCCGCCTCGCAGATCGGCCTCATCGTCGCGATGACCAACATATGTTCCTGTGCGCTGCAGCCCATCATCGGCAGCTATGTTGACCGCCGTTCCATGTCCCTGCTCGCCGGCATCATCCTTCGCTTTCTGGGCGTTGCGCTGCTTTCGTTTATTTCCATCGAAGCGATTTGCCCGCCGCTTGCTGTGACGGCCGTACTCTTTGTCATCGGCTCGCTCACCTTTTCCATCACGGTTCCGCTGAGCAGCTCACTGTGCGCCTATTATTCCCAAAACGACTATCACATCGATTACGGCATGGGATCGGGCGTAGGCTCACTGTCGTTTTCCTTTGCTTCTCTGCTCATCGGATACATGATCGCCGCGCGCGGTTCCAGCTTCATGATGCGCTTTTGTCTGATGTTCATTGTGGCGCAGATGTTTTTCATGCTGCGTTATCCGAAGATCGAAGAAGCCAACCGACGTGCATACCGAACCAGCGCCTCCTCCAGTCTGTCGCTGGCTGCCTTCTGCCGCCGCTATCGCATGTTCCTCCTGACGCTTGTCGGTGTGATGTTCCTGGCCGCCTGTCATGCCATGGCGGAAAACTATCTCATCCATCTCTTCACGCGTCTGGGTGGCGGCAGCGAGCATGTGGGCACCGCGCTCTTTATCGCTTGTATCACAGCCGCGCCGTTTCTTCTCTTTTTTGAAAGAATTCAGCGCAAAACCGGCGTCTGCATCCTGATGCGTCTTGCCGGCCTGTTCTATGCCGCCAAAGCTGTGCTGCTTATCCTCGCGCCCACAATCGGCTCGGTCTATCTGATTGTGCTGCTGCAAACCTGTACATACGGCTTTCTCTATCCGCCGCTGTATTACTTTGCCGGCAAATGCGTTTCCAAAGCCGACACGGCCAAGGGACAGACGGTGGCTTCCTCCCTGTATACGCTGGGCGCCGCTTTGGGCAGCTCTCTGGGCGGAACGGTAATCGACTATTTCAGCCTCAATGCCATGTATGCCCTCGCCGCGCTGATCGCCCTGGCGGGAACGCTGCTGATCAACCTTGCCATTTCCAAGGCGGATTCTTCGCGCTGATTCCATTCAATCACCCTGTCATACAGCAAAAGCGGCTTGCCTGGCAAGCCGCTTTTTTTCGTTTCACCGTGGATACGCCGTCCGTTTCACAGCCTGTTTTCCTGTGCGGCGTAGCGTTCGAGCAATTCCTGGGTGGTCCGGATGTTCTGTTCAAGCACAGCCCGGTACACATCCATGCTGGCATACCGGTCAAAACCATAAAGATCGCGCGCAATCAAATCCTCCTTGATGCGCATGATGGTTTCCCGGCTGCCTGACGTCTGTTTCACCCTCTCAGCGATGCTGTCACAATATTTCTCCGCCTTTTGGATAGTCTCCCGGTCAAAGAACCAGAGATCAAAATTCCATATTTCCCCATCAATCATAGCCTCGAAGCCATGAAACCAGACAGTTTTCCCCTCATTGTTGATCTCTTCCTTCGCCTCATACCAAGAAGGCGAAAAGGTTTTGAGAATATACGCCGTCAGGTCATAAAGCGCCTCTTTGGACATATTCTGGTTTTCGATATCGACGTCCAGATCGTTCCATGCCATCATATCCATGCGGCAGCTGCCAATCACATGCGGCGTTCCGATTTCGGCAAGCCGTTCATACAATCCCAACTCATGCAGAATCTTTTCCGCCTGCCGTTTCCTCTCCTGCGGCGTCAAGCTTCTCTCCTCCTTTCGGGAAAATTCACACCTTCAATGCCCACCTTAGCCAGAATGCTTGTAGCTGCAGCGAATACGGCAGAAAGGAACGCAAATACTGCCCACACGTCCTTATCCTCCGTGTCCATTTTTGATTATTATACCACAGCAGCAAAGACAGGAAAAGAAAAACAGCGCACTCTAAACGGAATGCGCTGTATCTGTTTCGATCAATGTTACGGAAGAACGATCTTCGGGTCCTCCTGGCGGGCGCGATAGATCACAAAGCGGTTGCCGATGCACTGCACCGGCTCGGCATTCGCGCCTTCGCACAGCTCGGTAATCGCCTCACGGGCGGAAAGCGGGCAGTTCTGCAGCACAGTGCCCTTGATCAGCTCACGCGCCTCAAGGGCGTCGCTGAGCTGCTTGATCATATTCTCGTTTACGCCATCCTTGCCTACGTGAAGGATGGGCTCCATGGTATTGGCCAATCCGCGCAGATACGCGCGCTGCTTGCTTGTCATGTATATTTCCTTTCTTTATTCAACAAAGTCGAACTCCATGTCGTAGATCGCGACAGTGTCGCCTTCCTTCGCGCCGGCCTGACGCAGCGCATCGATCACGCCGCGGCTACGCAGCGTACGATGGAAGTAATTGACGGACTGATTGTCGGAGAAATTGATGGAACCGATCAGCTGCTCCATCGCCTTGCCCTCCACAACGTAGTAATCGTCCGCTTCCTTGTGCACGGTGAACGGCGCTTCTTCCTCGTGAATGACCTCCGGTTCCTCCTCGAAGACGAGGGTCTCCGGCAGGGTCGGCAGGATGCGTACGATCGCGCCCATCAGCTCGTCAAAGCCCTTGCGGGTTGCTGCGGACACCGGATAGACCTCGATGTCCGTGCCGCGCAGATGACGGCGCAGGCGCTCAAGATTCTCCTGCGCGCCCGGCAGATCCATCTTGTTCGCCGCAACGATCTGCGGACGCTCCGCCAGATCGCCATAGCCCACCAGCTCATCGCAGATGTGCTCAAAATCCTCGATCGGATCGCGGCCCTCGCTGCCCGCGATATCGACCACATGTACCAGCAGACGGGTACGCTCGACATGGCGCAGGAACTGGATGCCCAGGCCCACGCCCTCACAAGCGCCCTCGACAAGGCCGGGAATATCCGCCATGACAAAATCCATGCCGTACTGGCGGCAAATGCCCAGGTTCGGCGCAAGGGTCGTAAAGTGATAATTCGCAATCTTCGGCTTTGCCGCAGTCACGACGGAAAGAATGGTAGACTTGCCGACATTCGGATAGCCAACCAGACCCACATCCGCAATGGACTTGAGCTCCAGTTCAAACTCGACGATATCACACTTCTGACCCGGCTTGGCAAAGTTCGGCGCCTGACGGGTCGGGGTCGCGAAATGCGCATTGCCCCAGCCGCCCTTGCCGCCCTTGAGCAGCACATGGCGCTGGCCGGCGGTATGCATATCCGCCCAGAGACGGCCGTCCCTGGTATCGCGCACGGTGGTTCCCACCGGCACCTTGATGATGAGATCCTGACCGCTCTTGCCGCGGCAGAGCATCGCCGCGCCATTGAGACCGCTCTCAGCGGTATACTTACGCTTGAAGCGGAAATCCATCAGGGTGTGCATATTCTCGTCAGCCAGCAGGATGACGCTGCCGCCGTTGCCGCCGTCGCCGCCGTCCGGGCCGCCGTTCTGCACAAACTTCTCGCGATGGAAAGAAACCGCGCCGTTGCCGCCGTCGCCGGCCTTCGCGGTGATTTTTACCTGATCAACAAACATTGCTTTTCTTCCTTTATATATTCACGGCTTGTACGCCTTAAAAAAGTATCCGCAAGATTATACCGTGATATCCTCTTTTCGTCAAGCATTTTGGCCGAAAAGTTATAGGATCAAAAAGATCAAAAAAACAAAAAAAAATATTGAAAGGGCCTTGATTTTTAAGACCACCTGTGCTAATATACATAACTGGCACATCCTTGTTCCATCTGAGAAATGGTGGAACCAGAGTCCAAAAGGAGGTGAAAGGATCATGAATAAGTACGAACTGATCTACATCATTGATACCGCCGCCGAGGAGACCACCCGCAAGGAGCTCATCGAGAAGTTCAACGGTATCATCACTGCCAACGGCGGTGAGGTTGTCAAGGTCGACGAGTGGGGCAAGCGCCGCCTGGCCTATGCCATCGACTACAAGACCGAAGGTTACTACGTCTACGTCGCTTTCAACGCCAGCGCTGAGCTGCCGAAGGAGCTGACCCGTAACCTGCAGATCAACGAGAGCGTCATCCGTTCTCAGATCGTCAAGCTGCTGGAGAAGAAGAGCAGCGT
>JAFQIF010000010.1 GCA_017397695.1 Clostridia bacterium | reverse complement strand
GTATCCTTAATGGAGATACGCTTACCTGTGCCGTTCCAACCGGTGTTTACGAGGTATGCCTTTGCACCGCTCTTTTCCATTTTCTTAACGAGCTCTTCTGCGTACTTGGTAGGATGGAGTTCGAGGAACGCCTGACCGAAGCATGCGGAGAAGGTAGGAGTAGGTTCGGTAATACCTCTTTCGGTACCTGCAAGCTTGGAGGTGAAGCCAGAGAGGAAGTAGTACTGAGCCTGTTCGGGAGTAAGAACGGAGACAGGAGGAAGAACACCGAACGCGTCAGCGGAAAGGAAGATAACATTCTTTGCATCGGGAGCAGCGGAAACAGGGCGTACTATCTTTTCGATGTGATCGATAGGATAAGATACACGGGTATTTTCGGTAACGGATCCGTCAGCAAAATCACATACGCCATTTTCGTCAACGGTTACGTTTTCGAGAAGTGCGTTGCGCTTGATAGCATTGTAAATGTCGGGTTCGGATTCCTTGTCAAGGTTTATAACCTTTGCATAGCAGCCGCCTTCAAAGTTGAATACGCCCTCATCGTCCCAGCCGTGCTCGTCGTCACCGATAAGCAGACGCTTGGGGTCGGTGGACAGAGTGGTCTTGCCGGTGCCGGAGAGGCCGAAGAACAGAGCGGTGTTCTCGCCGTTCATGTCGGTGTTGGCGGAACAGTGCATGGAAGCGATGCCCTTGAGCGGCAGGAAGTAGTTCATCATGGAGAACATACCCTTCTTCATCTCGCCGCCGTACCAGGTGTTCAGGATAACCTGCTCGCGGGAAGTGATGTTGAAGGCAGCAACGGTCTCAGAGTTGAGGCCCAGCTCCTTGTAGTTCTCAACCTTCGCCTTGGACGCATTGTAGACAACGAAGTCCGGCTCGAAGGTCTCGAGCTCCTCGGCGGTCGGCGCGATGAACATGTTCTTCACGAAGTGAGCCTGCCAGGCAACCTCCATGATGAAGCGGATGGCCATGCGGGTATCCGGGTTGGCGCCGCAGAAGGCGTCCACGACGAACAGGCGCTTGTCGGACAGCTGCTTCACAGCCAGGTCCTTACAGACAGCCCAAGCTTCCTCGGACATCGGCTTATTGTCGTTCTTGAACTCGTCAGAAGTCCACCAAACGGTGTCCTTGGAGTTCTCGTCCATGACGATGAACTTATCCTTGGGGGAACGGCCGGTGTAGATGCCGGTCATGACGTTGACGGTGTCCAGCTCGGTCACCTGACCCTTGTCGAAGCCTTCCAGCTCCGGCTTGGTCTCTTCTTCGAACAGCAGCTCATAAGACGGATTGTAGACGATCTCGGTCGCGCCGGTGATACCGTACTTGGTCAGATCAATCTTAGCCATGTTGCACGTTACCTCTTTCTTTCAGTAAGTCATAATCTGTCGGTATTGGTGACAGCAGGCACAGCAGCCGCTTTCGCATTGCCCCTGTAGCCTCATGATACGCATAACATGATACACCAGAAAGGCGGCAAAATCAAGACAGTTTACAAGAATTTGTAAATTTGGTCAACAATATACAGTCTCTTCCGTCAAATCTTTAACGATTTATGTATCTTCTCGCCTTGCATACATGTTTATGCGTGAAGCGCTCTCTATCTCCTTGTTATCTTCCCCTGTTATTGTGCGCTTATCAGCGCATTGAGCACGTATGCAATTGACAGAAAGATATGTAATTGCTATAATTTTTGTAGTTCATTCAGGTTCACGCAAGCCTCTGTTCCCTATCGACTGCGAAGGAGTCTTTCATTTATGATCAAAGTAACGTTTATGGGCGCCGGCTCCACAGTATTTGCCAAGAACGTGCTGGGCGACTGCATGTGCACGCCCGTGCTGCACGGTCTGGATATTGCGCTGTATGACATCGATCCCGTGCGTCTTGAAGAATCCCAGAAAATGCTCGACGCCATCAACCGCAACTGCGGCGCTGAGGCGACCATCCGCAGCTACCTGGGCGTGGAAAACCGCCGAGAAGCGCTTCGCGGCGCGGATTTCGTGGTCAACGCCATTCAGGTCGGCCTGTACGATCCATGCACGATCATTGATTTTGAAGTGCCCAGGAAGTTCGGCCTGCGTCAGACGATCGCCGATACGTTGGGCATCGGCGGCATCTTCCGCGCGCTGCGCACCATTCCTGTGATGCTCGACTTCGCCGAGGACATGCAGGCGGTTTGTCCGAATGCATGGTTCCTTAACTACACCAATCCGATGGCCATGCTTACCGGCGCGATGCTTCGCGAAACCAGCGTTAAGACCGTTGGCCTGTGCCACAGCGTGCAGGTGTGCGCAGAAAGCCTGTTTAAATCTGTCGGCATGGAGAATGACCCTGCTGTGCAGACCAAGATAGCCGGCATCAACCACATGGCCTGGCTGCTGGAAATCACCAAGAATGGACGCGACCTCTATCCCGAAATCAAGGCGAAGGCCGCCGCGCTCACCGAGAAGCACGACAACATGGTGCGTCTGGAGATCATGAAGCGCTTTGGCTACTACGTAACCGAATCCAGCGAGCACAACGCGGAATACATGCCCTTCTTCATCAAGGACAAGTATCCGGAGCTGATCGACCGCTTCAATATTCCGCTGGACGAGTATCCGCGCCGCTGCATTAAGCAAATTGAAGATTGGAAAACCCGCAGCAAGACGCTGACCGAGAACCCGAACCTGAGCCACGAGCGCACGCATGAGTACGCCAGCTACATCATCGAAGCCATGGTCACCGACAAGCCCTACAAGATCGGCGGCAACGTGCTCAACAATGGACTGATCACCAATCTGCCGCAAAACGCCGTGGTCGAAGTCCCCTGTCTGGTGGATGCAAGCGGCGTGACGCCGACCCATGTGGGCGATCTGCCGGAGATTTGTGCTGCGCTCAACCGCACGAACATCAATGTGCAGCTGCTGACGCTCGAAGCCGCTCGCACCCTGAAGAAGGAATGCATTTATCAGGCTGCGATGATGGATCCTCACCTGCAGAGCGAGCTCTCCATCGACGACATCGTTGCGCTGTGCGATGCGCTGATTGATGCGCACAAGGGCTGGCTGCCTGAGTATCATTGAGTTTTCTTAAAAGCACTCGCCCCGCCTGCAAATCGCTGCAGGCGGGGTGTTTTTTTCACATTCCATGACAATTAGCACGGCATATACGCAGTAAATCGACCTGAATTCCCCGAAATCTATGTCGTCAAACCAATGCTCATCTCAGGCTTGTATTCTGCAAAATTCAATAATACATAAAAAGAGCTTCGATAAAACTCGAAGCTCTTTGTCGGAGAGTTAGGGATTTGAACCCTATGTGGGGTATCAGCCCACACACGATTTCCAGTCGTGTGCAATGTTTTCAGCGCATCAATGAAGAAACTCGTTTGATATCCTCGGCGGCATCTGCTCCATCAATGTGGGTGTAGGTGTCCACGGTCAGCTTGATTGAGCTATGGCCAAGAGCATACTGAACGACGGCCAGACGAGCACCAGCAGCCACTAAGCGGGTAGCATAGGTGTGCCGGAGATCGTGCAGCCGATACGGCTGCTCTATCCCCTCCTCCAGTTGGACCTTCTTCCATCGGTGGTTGATGGTCTCTGGAGCCGCTGAGATCAGGCGCGCCTTTGGATGTAGCAGCCTGCAGGCAGCCTTGAGGATCGGCAGCAGTTCGACGGCGATAGGCACATCACGCACACCAGATTCAGACTTCGGCGTCTGCTCGATGAGCTGGCCTTTGATCCTGACGAGCTGACGCCGGACGTGGATGAATCCGGCGTCAAAGTCGACGTCCTGACGCCGAAGCCCTAGCAGCTCGCCGCGGCGAAGCCCGGCGAAGGCAGCCAGGGCGAAGGCAGTGTCTTCGAGGATGGCGGGCTTGAGCAGCTGCCAATCTGCACCCTTGATCGCGCGGCCTTTGGCCGCGTGATGGACTGGCTTGTCGACGGCTTCGACTGGATTCTTCTGGATGTGTCCGGAACGGACCGCACGAGAGAAGCAGCCATTCAGCAGCGTGAAGGCCAGCTGCGCTTGCCGGCTGCCCGTCTGCTCCTCGACCTGGATCAGGGCCGCCTGGATATGATCCGGCGTGATGGCTGCCAGGTCGAGCGGGCCGAGGATCGGCGCGAGAAGACCTTGCAGCCGATCGTAGCTCTCTCTCGTCTTGGGCTTGATTCTGCGCTTGTACAGGGACAGATACAGCGAGAACCACTCTGAGTAAGTCATGATATCACCTCACGCATGATGATTTCCCCATCCCATCATGGCACAAAAGTATATGCTGATTCCATTGCCGGAGGGACTATTCAAGGACTATGACCTGATCACGCGCGCTGTGATCGGCGCGCTGTATAACCGGATCCGGCTGAGCAATTACAACCTGATCGGTGATCCAACTGGGACCAAGTGGTATGATCCACAGGAAGAGCGGGTTTATTGTGTCTTCTCTCACGCCGAACTGGCGGATCAGATCGGCGTTGGAGAGAGGACGGTGAGAAGATCTCTGAAGCAACTGCACGACGACGGCCTTGTGTGGTGGCGCAAGGCAGCGTATAAAGCATCGAACAGATATTTCCTTCATGAGGCTATCACGGATGCGCTGAGAAATCAATAATCCGGCCAAATTGTCACGTCTATCCGGCCAGCGTGGCCGGGTTATAATCCGGCCACAGTGGCCGCCTAGTATAATACGTATCTCAAATACTCTTAAGATTAGCAGCTACTACTCTACCCGGCCAATTTGGCCGGATAGGAACGGCGGCGGCTGAATAGACAGAGCACTATACATCCATCAGGATTTAACAATTCCCCATATCCGAACGCAAACGGCATGGATAAGGGGCAAAAAAAAGACACGTACCCGGTCGTGTTTCTGCGATTACGGGAAAATTTATGAGAACAAATGTTCGGAAATATGGTATAATACTGCATGGGAAGGTGAGAGAGGCATGGATCGAAAGAGGGTGGAAAGAATCCGCCTGAAGGTCAAGACGAGATGGCGATACCTGAGACGGCAGGTATTGGGCATGAGTCAGACCAGCACCGCGAGGATATGCGGCGTAAGCAGAGGCACCGTAGCCAGGTGGGAATCTCCTGAAAGCAGGATGCTGCCGGACGTCGGCAGCAACCTGGTTCTCTGTGAAATCAAGCGATACGATCCGAGGGCCGTGATGGGCTGGATTGCTGGAGGTGCGGACAATGTTGCCTGATCGGAGACAGGATGTCGATATCAGGCTGATCCCATGCCCCTGCTGCGGAGGGCAGCCGATCGTGCTGGTATGGCCAGCATGGCCAGATCCGGCGCTGCGTGTGGAATGCGACGTCTGCAAGCTGACCGGGCCGTGGATATACTTTGATGGCAAAGCGTCGGGCAGAGAGTACGGAGAAAGTCTGCTCCCCGGGCTGAACAGGGCCAGAGAGCAAGCGGCTGAGCACTGGAACAGCGCAATAGAATTGCGCGGCGGAGGAGGCGCATGACCGAAGCGAAGACCAAGCCCAGCCTGCTGGGCTGTGCGATGATGATTCTTGATGACGAATGCCCGCCGGAGGCGGGCACGCAGCTATGCAAAATCGAGGACGTGGACGACGGTACCGCCTGCAAGCGGTGCTGGAAGCGCTACGTTCACTACGTGGCCAACGGCCGCAAGGGAACGATATACCAACACCGAAACCACCAGAACCACCAGAAAAAGAGCTAAAGCATTGTGCAGGATCGAAGAGCCGACCTGCACTTTTTTGTTAAGTGAAACATTTTCGCAACGCTTGAGTCGAAAACGAGAGGAATTATCACGATAATTTGCATTAAACGCTATAATTCCAACAATCTCGGTAGATCTATCGTTGGAGAAAGCACAGGATTGTTGGGCTGGGCGGCGCTAGAAGCGGCGCACGACCACCCGCAGACCGCGAGCCTGGGCCGCGCCGATCATGGACGCCGTGCCGCGGGAGCGACCGTCCCAATACGCAACCAGGGCGTGGCCGTATTCGGCCATGGCCCTGTTGCGGATGGGGCCAGCGGAGCGGCCATAGGCGGCCCAATCGGCGGGGAACAGGCGGAGCGCGAGACCCCGCGAACGCGCATAGCGGACAGCGAGCGCGTCTGCCCCGGAGGGGCAGTCCCCGCAGACGATCTCGACGGCGGGGAGCCGTCGAGCGAGGAGCCGATCCAGATCGGCGGCCAGCCGATCATAATCGGCGAACGAGCGAGAACCAGCGACGACGAGACGGAACACAGCACGCACCCCCATGATTCGAGTTGGCGGGAACCTCCGCAGAGCGGAGGGCGCCGCCAACTTGATCGCGGGAGAACACAAAAGGCTCCTGCTGTCAAGGGCGCGCAGCGCCGGAGGGTACCCTTGACTGCAGGCGCCTTTTGTGTTTCATTCCCTCGTTCCCTACCGTGAACCTGATACACCAACCGGCCCGGGCGACCGGCGAAGCGGGGGCGCACGGGACGCGGCAAGGGCCGGAGCGCAAGGCGCGAAGCGGAGGCGAGAGCGCCGCAGCGAACCGGACGCGCAGCGAAGCGGAGCCGCAAGCAAACCCACGTCCGCGAGCCGGGGCGAAAAGCCCCCCGTGCGCTTGTGCAAGCCCCGCGGGAGTGGCCTGCTGGCCCCCGCGGGCGAGGGCGGGAGGCGGCCGCCCGAGGCGCGCAGCGAAGCGGAGAACAAAAACCCGCTGCGGGCGAGGTGGGCCCGCAGCGGGGGGGCGACGCCAACAAGAGCAAGGCGACAGACTTGGCACGAGGGGGGCGGGCCCCGGAAGCGGGAGCGCACAACTACGCCGACGCGCCGAGAGGAAGCATCGGCAAAGCGACCCATAGGAGCGGCAGCCAAGCCAGGGCGCAGGAGCCAAGGGCGCGCGCCCGCCGGCAGTGACGATCGGAGGTATGATCAGCAGCGCGCCGGAGAGCGGGCAGAGCGACCGAAGGCCACGCCGCCGCCTAGCGTAGGCGACGAGCCGAGGAGCAGACCGCCGCGCGGCTTATCCTCTGCCCTCTTCGCTGACGCCAACGAGAGCGACGGCGGGCCGCGATCGAGGCGAGGAGACGGCGGGCGGCAACAGGCGGGGGCGGCGAGGCGCGAGGCACAGGCGAAGGCGGGCGTCGGTTGTGTCCGTTCTCCCCTCCTGACGGCCTCTCAGAGCGATTTTCACGGAGTCGGACGGGTGATTCCCTTACCTACCCCATCAGAAACGCTCTCAGACGGCAAATTTCGCGCCATTTTGCAGATTGGGTCTTGCGCTTCTTCCTGCTCCGTGATATGATGTGTGCAACAATTATCCCGGAAGGAGGTGCAGAACATGGCCAGCAGAGCACGGAAGACGCCAACGCCCAGAGAGTGGACGGAGGAAACGGCTTTCACAAAGCGGATCGCAGCGAGGATCCCGCTAGATCTGAATGCCAGACTTAAGGCCTACGTAGAGGGATCGATGCTGACGATCACGGATGTGGTCATCAGAGCGTTGGAAGAGTACTTGACGAAGCGCGGCGCATAAGCCGCAGAAAGGAGGCACGGGGTTGATCGTGCGTTGTGCTGTGCGGTCGAGGCACAGCATAAAAAAAGACCCGCTCAGGTGGTCGAGACCTGAACGGGTTTGATGGTTTCCCATCATGGCTTGGCGGAGAGTTAGGGATTTGAACCCTAGGTGGGGTATCAGCCCACACACGATTTCCAGTCGTGCGCCTTAGACCACTCAGCCAACTCTCCATCTGCTTGGCTGTTGCTCAATCAGCGAAACCTATTATACAACCACGCGTGCGATTTGTCAACACAAAAATTGAAGAAATTTGTATTTTTCTCAGCATTCGCAAAAAAGGCTAGTATATTATTAGATTTTTGCGTGATGCACCTTCCCCATCAGGCGCTTTTTGCACCGAAAATACGCCGGAATCAGAAATGCATCTGCCATGATCCAAGCCAGCGGGCTGCCCAGCGTGACGCCGGTAAAGCCCAGTATCGGCACCAGGAAAACACCCGTAAGCGCGCGGGCAACCATCTCCAGCACGCCGGCAATAACCGCAAAAACGGAAAAGCCCATACCCTGAATGGTGAAGCGGACGACATTCACCAGCGTGAGCAGCGGATAGAAGAATACCTGCACCACCATGTACTGCTGCGCCATGTCGATAATCTCCGCACCGCCGTCCGTAACGAAGAGCTGCACAAGATTCTCTCCGAAGAACCAGGAAACGGCAAGCGCAGCAGCGGTATACACAAATCCCATAGCAGATGCGCTCACCACCCCCCTATTCAGACGGTCATAGCGGCCTGCGCCGACGTTCTGCGCGCCATATGTCGCCATGGTGGAACCGAGCGCATCAAACGGACACGCGAGGAAGCCGAGTACCTTCAGCGCAGCAGTCATCGCCGCTACCGCCAGATAGCCCAGCGAATTGACCGCCACCTGCAGGATGACCGAACCGATTGCCGTAATGGAATACTGCAGACCCATCGGCACGCCGCAGGCACACAGTTCCTGCATGCGCACCTTCTGCACACGCCACTCTAGGCCAGAAACATGTAGCGCAGGCACCTTCCAGGCAATCCATCCCAGGCAGAGAAGACCAGATACAGCCTGGCTGATCACCGTCGCCATGGACGCGCCGCGCACGCCCATATCAAACGCAAGAATCAGAAGCAGATCCAGCGCCACATTGAGAACGGATGAAATGATCAGGAAGACCAGCGGCATACGGCTGTCGCCCAGAGAACGCAGATAACCCGAGCACAGGTTATACAGGATCGTAAACGGAATGCCTGCAAAAATGACCGAAATATACTGATGTGACTGCTCAAAGCAATCCATAGGCGTACCCATCGCCGTAAGAATATCGCGGCAGAATACCACCGTAACAGACGTAATCAGCACGGCAAACCAAGCTGCAAGATAGATACCATTGGCCACAAACTCACGCATGCGCCCCTCTTCACGCGCGCCAAAGCGCTGTGCAACCGGAATGGCAAAGCCATTGGTCACGCCCATGCAAAAACCGAGCACGAGAAAATTGACTGAACCGGTTGCGCCCACGCCCGCAAGCGCAGCAACTCCCAGAAACCTGCCGACGATCATCGTATCCACCAGATTATACATTTGCTGAAAGAGCATGCCCGCCAGCAGCGGCAGCGCAAACCCGAGAATCAGCTTGACAGGTGATCCCTGTGTCATATCCTTGGTCATTATTCTGGCCTTCTTTCCATATATACCCATCTTTGGGAAGCGGTGGTATTATACCACTTTCATCATCAATTGCCATCCGCAAGAATCCACAGCAATCGCGCTCTTTCTGTCCACAGAATCCACAAACGCACTGGCCTGTACACACCTTGACAAGCATAGCGAAAAATGCTATGTTTGACTGGAATTAATCGTCCGCTCCAAATACTAGATATGCAGGTATTGCCATGACCACATATACCATCATTTATCTGATTCTTGCAGCCGCAGCGCTGTATTATATCTTTCCCGCCCGGATAAGGTGGATTCTTCTTCTGGCGTTCAGCTATGCCATTTTCGCCAGCGGCGGCAAACAGGCGCTGCTGTTCCTGCTCATGACTACGATGAGCACCTGGGCCGGCGCGCTGCTGATCGGCAGGATCGGCGAAAAGAGCAAGGCGTATCTGAAAGCAAACAAGGATACGCTCGGCCGGGACGAAAAGAAGCGGCTCAAAGAAGCTGCCAAAGGCAGACAGCGTGTTCTCTTCTGGCTTACGCTGGCGTTCAACTTCGGCCTGCTGGCCGTGCTCAAATATGTGCCCGATCTCCCCGGCAAAGCGATCGGCGCAGCTTATGGTCTGCTGGGCAGAAGCGGCGTTCCCTCTGTCCGCCTGTTTGTTCCTTTGGGCATTTCCTTTTATACGTTTCAGTCGATGGGTTATCTCATCGACATATATCATGGGAAATACGCACCGGAGCGCAATCCATTTAAGTTTGCTCTGTTCGTCTCCTTCTTTCCTCAGCTGATTCAGGGGCCAATCAGCCGGTATGACGCGCTTGCCCCGCAGCTGACTGCGCCCAACCGGCTGCAGCTGTGCAACATCCGCGACGGCCTGATCCTGATGCTCTGGGGATTCTTTAAAAAGAAGGTCATTGCCGACCACGCGCTGCCGCTCATCGACACCGTATTCTCCGATCATACGCCTTACGGCGGCGCGGTCATCGTTGCCGCTGTGCTGATGTATTCGCTGCAGCAATACGCCGACTTCTCCGGCGGTATCGACCTGGTGACAGGCGGCGCCCAGCTGATGGGGATCCGCCTGGCGGCCAATTTCAGGCGTCCGTATTTTTCTGTGTCTCTGGGCGACTTCTGGCGCAGGTGGCACATCTCGCTGGGCAGCTGGATGCGCGACTACGTTTTCTATCCCTTTGCGCTGACCCATCCCATGCAGAAGCTGACCAAAGCCGCCAAGCAGCATGTCGGCGCGGATATTGCCCGCGCCCTTCCGGCTGCGTTGGGTAATATTCTGGTGTTCCTGCTGGTTGGTCTGTGGCACGGTGCGACGGGCAACTACATCGCCTGGGGCCTGTACAACGGCGTGATTCTGGCTGTCAGCGCGCTGCTGGAGCCTGCCTACAAGCGCTTTAACGAAAAGCACGCCGCGCTTACCACCAGCCGAAGCTTCTACGTATTTCGCATCATCCGAACATTTGTAATCGTGAACATTGGCTGGTACTTCGACCGCTGCCTGCATCTTTCGGATGCATTCTCCATGCTGTTTAAGACGGTATGCAAACCGATGCCCTCACAGCTGACAGACGGCACGCTGCTCTCGCTCGGCCTATCCGGTGCGGACTTCGCCGTACTCGCCGGCGCGCTGGTCATTCTTCTGTTCGTCTCTGTGATGCAGGAGCGCGGCGTTCGCATGCGTCAGTGGCTGATGACGCTCAGCCTGCCCAAACGCTGGCTGCTTCTCTACATTCTGCTGTTTTACACGATGCTTTTCTTTGTTCCCAATGCACTGACCGGCTTCATCTACGCCGCATTCTGACGAACCAGGAGGTATTCCATGACGCCTTCTCCGCGCAAAAGCCGCGGCATCCTGCGCTTCCTTGCGTTCTTTCTGATTCCCGCTCTGGCAATCACCGCGGCAAACACACTGCTGCTGCGCACAGACGCACACAGCTACTACACATTCCTTGAAATGACGCAGACCGACGATATCGATCTGGCGCTTGTGGGTTCCTCGATCGTTTTTGCTGATTTTAACCCTGAAATTATTACCGAGCAGACCGGACTGAACACATTCAGCGTGACGATCGGCCACATGAGCATGCCCGGTGCGCTGGCGGCTACGCGGCTCATGTACAAAACGCACACGCCGAGCTATGTTGCTCTTGTCGTGGAATCGGACAATTTCTCCAAGACTACAGAAGACATTCAGACACAGATGCGCCTTTCCCCGTTCCTGCTCAAACACCCGTTGATCTCGCTGCGCTACTACCTGGATCTTTGCACGCAGGATCAGAAGTATCTGGACCGCATCCTGCTCTTCAAGAGCTTTTTTGCACGTGACTTAAACGATGTGAAGCATTCCATTGCGCTGCGCACCCGCCCAGAGGAGTACTATCCCGAATCCGGACTAACCGAGGGCATGATGACCTACGCCGGCAACGGATTCCTGCGCTACATGGCCGACGGCGACGGCGACGGCGTGCTCCGCTTCACGCCGCTGCGCCCTCAGCATGCCGACGCAAACGACGGACTGCAGGACGTATCCAAGCGCAAGCTAATTGAATACAAAAAACTCTGTGAGAAAAACGGCAGCGAACTTCTGGTCATCATCTCGCCCAATATCACCGCACAGGGGTTGGGCCGGGCAGGATTTCTGAACAAAAATGTGGCTCTGACTGAGTTCTGCCAGGAAGAAAACATCCCCTGCTACGACATGTCCATGGCACGCCCGGAATTCATTCCCCCGCTGGATGACTACTACTACGACTGGTATCACCTCAGCGGCAAAGGCGCTGACATCTTCAGCAGCAGGTTTTCGGAGTTCATGAACATGTACATCGCCGGTGAACCTGTGGATCACCTGTTCTACGCAACACTCGACGAATATCTGGATTCCATTGACTTCATCACCAACACATGGATCGACAAGCACAGCGAAAACGGAACCGATGTATACACGGCCGGCTGCCTGCATGGCAGAACCATCAGCCCGGAATACGCATTCTACCTGCTCGGCGAGGACGGCAGCCACGAACTGCTGCGCCCCTACAGCGCTGACGCCGAATACCGCTGCGAAACAGGCCTGCATGACAGCAAGGAAATTCGCGTGTATGCCAGGCCGCAGGGATCAGGCGAAGAGCTGACCCACATCTACAATGACTACCAAAACCCATGAGCACATCGCTTAAGCATAAAAGCCACCGGCTACCGCCGATGGCTTTTTGTTTACAGTTCATCATTCCCGATACGGGCAAGCGCCTGCGGCGTATCCGCATCAGAGAGCTCATGCCTGCTGATACAGGATACGACAAGCAGATCGTCCTCATGACGCCTCAAAATCGATTTTGCACCGCAATCCCCTGAAAGGGCAAGCAGCTGATCGAAATACTTTGCCGAGAACAGGGCAGGATTTCCCCTATGCGTATCATCGCACAAACAGGCCATGCCGTACTGAGAGCAGGCATATGCATCTACCAGCTTCAGCAAAGACGCACCGGTAAGCAGCGGCTGATCACAGACCATGAGCAGCACCGCATTCATTCCCTGCATCGCCCGAACACCCAGCGCGATAGAATGCGCCTGACCCAACTGCGGCACATCGTTGCGGATTACCTGACAGCCATATGCCTGCGCAATCCGGACGATCTCATCGTTGCCCGTTACGACAGCTACACGAGCAGCATCCAGGCGCAAAGCCCCATCTATCGCGCAGCAGACCATCGGTCTACCCCGCCAGGAGGCCAGAAGCTTGTTGCTCCCATACCGTTCGCTGCGACCTGCTGCCAGCAGAACAACTCCCAGCTTCACATGCTTCTTCATTCCCGCTTGCCCAGGAGCACCTTTTCTGCTGTGATAGGCAGATGGCGCACACGCACGCCGCAGGCGTTATACACCGCATCGGCAATCGCCGGCGCGGGCGTATTGATCACGATTTCGCCGATGGACTTCGCACCGAACGGTCCGGTCGGTTCGTAGCTTGGCTCAAACGCCACACGGATGCTCGGCGCATCCACGCGCGCAGGAATCTTGTACTGTAGGAAGGAATTGCTGACTGTACGCCCCAAATGATCCATCGTCGGGCGCTCCATAAGCGCCATACCGATACCCTGAAGCAGACCTCCCTCTGTCTGGCGCGCAGCCAGATTCGGGTTGATAACCGTGCCGCAGTCTACCACGCCGACGTAATCCACCAGCTTCACCTCGCCGGTAAGCGGATCCAGATCAATCTCCGCGCAGCCGCACATGAACGGCGGCGGCGAAACCTCTGAGCCGCTGGACACGCAGGCGGAGATATCCTCCACACCGCACATCATGTGCTTTTCCGCAATCTGCGCAAGGGTCACAAAGGCGCTTTCATCCGCTTTTACGACGCGGCTTCCCTCAAAGAGTACTTCATCCTGCGTACAGCCAAGCAGCTGCGCGCCAACGCGGATAATCTTCTTTCGGATTTCCTCGCAGGTTTTAACGACAGCCATGCCAGTGACGTAGGTGGTGCTGGAAGCATAGGAACCGCAGTCATACGGCGAGGTATCGGTATCCACGCCGTGAACGGTGATATTATCCACGGAACATTCCAGGCTCTGCGCTGCCATCTGCGCCAGAATTGTATCGCAGCCGGTACCCATGTCCGTCGCGCCGATGGACATGTTGTAGATGCCCTCATCGCCCAGGCGGATCATAACCGCACCGGTATCCACATGCGAAATGCCCGAGCCCTGCATGGCCAGCGCCATGCCAACCGCACGGACATGGCCATTTTCAAGCGTTCTGGACGGATACTTTTCGTCCCAGCCGATCATGTCTTTCGCATGCGCGATGCATCGGTCGATGGTGCAGCTGGCCGCCGTTTCACCGTAGTAAGCAGGCATAACCTCGCCTTCGCGTACGATATTGCGTTCTCGCAAAACTGCAGGATCCATACAGAGCGCATGCGCCAGCTCATTGACCGCAGATTCCACAGCAAACAGACCCTGCGTCGCACCGTAGCCGCGATAGGCGCCGGCGCTCATGGTATTGGTATACACCGTATGCCAGGCAAAGCGGAAAGCCTTCATGTGATGCGTATACAGCGGGATGGACTTGTGGCCGGACAAACCTACCGTAGTCGGTCCATGCTCACCGTATGCGCCGGAATTGGAGAGCGTATGCAGATCGATCGCACGGATAGTGCCGTCCTTCATCGCGCCCAGCCGCACATGCATGGTCATCGCATGGCGCGGCGAGGAGATCGTCATGGATTCCTCTCGGGTATAGATGATCATCGCCGGACGACCGGTCTTCATCGTCACAATTGCCGGATACTGCTCACAGACCGCAGTCTGTTTTGCGCCGAAGCCGCCGCCGATACGCGGCTTGACCACGCGCACGCGGCTCTTTGGAATATCCAGCGCCGTTGCGATAATGCGACGCACATGGAAAGGAACCTGTGTGGAGGATGCAATCTCCAGCCTGCCGTAGTAATCCATCCGTGTAAAGGCTCGGAAGGTCTCCATCATGCATTGCTGGTTTGCCTGTGTAGAATACTCGCGATCAATCACAATATCGCAGGCAGCAAGCTCGGCCTCGACGTCGCCATGCACATCCTCGCCCTCGGCAACCAGATTGCGGCGGTTATCCGCACCGCAGGAGGGCACGAGCGTACGCCAGTTTTCCTCCGGATGAATCAGCGTTTCATTGTCCATCGCAGCCTTCGCATCAAGCACAGCGGGCAGGACCTGATATCTGACCCTGATCAGCTTCATCGCAGCCAGTGCCTGTTTTTCCGTATCGGCTGCAACAATAGCAACCGGATCGCCGACACAGCGCAGATGACGGTCCAGAATCAAGCGATCATACGGGCTGAACTCCGGATACGTCTGCCCAGCCTGCGTAAAGCGCACATCCGGCACATCCTTATAGGTAAGCACGCAGGCAACGCCCGGCAGCTTTTCGGCGCGGGAAACGTCGATCTCCTCGATCAAGGCGTGCGCATACGGGCTATGCAGGAGCTTGACGCACAGGCAGTCCTTTGGGGCGATATCGGCCGTATACACCGGCTTACCGGTGAGCAGCGCAGGCGCATCCTTTTTGGGCACAGGCCTGCCAACGCCGCCAAGGATACGGTTATCTCTGTTTTCGCTCATGCCTGAACCTCCTGCGCGACCATATCCAGATACTTCCTGACAGCACGGCGCTGACTCACATAGCCCGAGCACCGGCAAAGATTGCCCGCCAGGAATGCATCGATCTCCGCTTCCGTCGCATGCGGATTCTCCCTAGCAAGCGCAAACACATTCATCATCATGCCCGGTGCGCAGAAGCCGCACTGCTCCGCACCTTCGCCTGCAAGACAATCGCCCAGGCGCTTCGCCTCCTGCTGCAATCCTTCCAGGGTGGCAATCTCATGCCCCGCGCAGCGCGCAGCCGGCACAGAGCAGGACAGCACGGCTTTGCCGTCCATATGTACGGTGCAAAGGCCGCAGTTCGTCGTTTCGCACCCGCACTTGACGGAATACATGCCAAGCCTGCGCAGGACGGTAAACAGAGAATCGTCCGCCTCGACGGATACGGATACCCTGCGTCCGTTGAGCATGAATTCAACGTTCATCCTGCCTCACCTCCATACATGCATGCACGGCACGCTCCATAAGCGCCGGTGCAACCTTCCTTCTATATGCTTCGCTTGCGCGAAGGTTCGTGCCAAAGGGCACGCTTTCTGCAATCAATTCAAATGTATCCGTATCAAACGCAGCAAGGGTATCCGCTACAATCATCGCGCGGGCAGGCCGCGCGCCCAGCACCACGCGAACGCCGCGGCAGGAGTTCGCAGCCGCGCATACCAGCGTGGGAATATCCGTGCCGCTCACGCGCACGCTCTGCACATCGGCAGTCTGACCCTTGGGAATGCGGATATGCGTGATGATATCGCGATCCCAGACCTCCTGCTGATACTCGCTAAGCTTAACCACGCCGCGCTTATAGAGCACAACCTCCGCGTCCATTGCCAGCAGCAGCGCGCTAACATCCGAAAAACCGAAACGGGAATACACGCTGCCTCCCACAGTCGCCGTATTACGGAACTGTGTACCCACAATCGGCGCAAGCGCCTTGGCAAACACGCCGCCAAACGCCGCATCCAGAGCCGGATGCATTTCCAGCTGGCGCAGCGCCGTCATCGCGCCGACGACAAAGGCGTCATCCGTCTCTTCGATTTCATTCAGGTGCAGCGCAGACAGATCGATCGCCGTCTGCTTATTCAGGCCGCACATGCGCAGCCACATATTGCCCGCTACAATCACGCTGCTCTTCTTCTGATTGAGCGCGTAAGCCTCCTCCAGGGTGCCGGCAAGGACATAGCTTCTGTATTTCGCCATCGCAAACCTCCGCCGCACTTCCTCCGCGGCATGTACAAATTCATTATATATTATATAAGAAGTGTCCTCTCTTTGTCAACAAACAGCTAAATCCGAACATTTATATTATGAGTTTGTTAAATCATCGGTTTTTGTGTTGACAAGCAGACTTTTTTCGCGTAAGATTTTCGGGATGAATCTGATTTGTGCGAATTACGCGCACAAATCTCCCTTCCGACACATGCATAAAAGGAGCATTTCGTCATGAAGAAGATTGCTGTTCTTCTCGCGGCCCTGCTGATGCTGGCCATCGCCTGCACCGCCGTCGCTGAGAGCGTCTCCATCGCCATTGTTTATTCCGATACCGTCGACGATAAGGGCTGGTGCCAGAGCATGGACATCGGCGTAAAGAAGGCCATCGAGATGGGCTACGAGATCGAGTACACCCCGATCGAGTCCGTCCAGATCCCGGACGCGCCGAACACCCTGGATCAGCTGGCTGAGAATTACGACGTGATCATCGTGCACGGCGCCCAGTTCACCGCCGCCACCACTGAGATGGCCGAGGAGTATCCGGATCAGGTCTTTGCGCTGGGCACCAGCGATCAGATCCTGGGCGACAACATCTTCACCTACATGCCGATGTCCGAAGAGCCGGGCTACATCAACGGCGTGATTGCTGCCCTGACCACCAAGGTTGGCAAGGTCGGTATCGTCGGCTCCACCGACGGCGGCGACTCCGCCCGCTTTGTCCGCGGCTTCGTCAAGGGTCTGAACGACACCAAGGCTGACGTTGATTACATGCTCTCCTGGACCGGCAGCTTCTCCGACACCGTCGGTGCCGGCGACATCGGCAAGACCTTCATCGAGGCTGGCTGCGACGTGCTCACCGGCCCGGCTCAGCAGGCTGTCGGCGCGATCCGCATCGTCGATTCCTCCGAGGGCGTGACTTGGGTTGGCCAGACCACCTCTCAGATCGTTGACTTCCCGAACGTCGTGCGTGCTGCTGCGGACTACGACTACTCCGCCGTCATCTTTGAGCTGATCAAGCGC
>JAFQIF010000100.1 GCA_017397695.1 Clostridia bacterium | reverse complement strand
GAATTCAACAAGCGCAAGGACGAAGAGATCGAGAAGATCTGCGAAAAGGTACGCTTCATCAAGTAAGTTCCCATCTATGCACACATAAATCGATTCAATTTATCCCAATAAAATGATCGGTTCATCATTGTCGAGTTTCAATTATTGATAAAGGAGCGATTCATATGAAAAAGATTCTCTCTCTGATTCTTGCGATGTGCCTGGTATTTGCTCTGGCTTCTGTTGCTGGAGCACAGACCCTTGCCCTCAACCACGTTGGCGCGACCGACCATCCGTATCAGGACGGTTCCCTCAAGCTGGCTGAGCTGGTTGCCGAATATACGGGCGGCGAGCTGACCATCGACGTGTTCCCGGCTTCTCAGATTGCTTCCGGCGCGAAGGCCATTGAGATGGTTCAGACCTGGACGCTTGATATCGCCGTGGAATCCACTATGTCCCTCTCCAACTTTGTGCCGGAAGTCGGCGTACTTGATCTGCCGTTCCTCTTCTCCACGAAGGAAGAAGCCTTCAAGGTGCTCGACGGTCCCGTGGGCGATAAGCTCGAGGCTGCCTGTGAAGCGCAGGGCTTCAAGATTCTCGGTTGGTGGGACAATGGCTTCCGCTCCATCGTCAGCACCAAGGGCATCGTTGATGAGCCGGCTGACCTGAAGGGCCTCAAGATTCGCACGCCGGAGAGCCAGGTCTTCCTGACCACCTTTGAGACGCTGGGCGCTGTTCCGACCGCCATGGCTGTTTCCGAGGTCTTCTCTTCTATGCAGCTGGGTACCGTTGATGCCACCGAGAACTCCGACTCCAACTGCATCAAGAACAAGTACACCGACATCTGTCCGTACTACTCCGCTACCAAGCACATCTACACCGCCGAGCCGGTCATCATGAATCTGGATACCTGGAACATGCTGGACGCCAGCGTTCAGGAAGCCCTCCAGAAGGCCTGCGACGAGGCGACTGCTTATCAGCGTGAGAAGTCTCTGGCGCTGGACGAAGTCAACATGCAGACTGTCCGTGATCTGGGCGTTGAGCTGTTCATTCTTGAGGATGCCAGCGCGTTCCAGGCTGCCTGCGAGCCGGTTTACGCCGCGTTCCCGCAGTATGCCGAGATCATTGAGATGATCAAGGCTGAGCTCCAGTAATCAGCCCCTTTTGCGGCGGGAGGAGCACAGGGTTCCGCTCCTCCCGCTTCTCCTTATCCTCATTCTTAGGAGGGATTGACCATGAAAATCCTCAAGATCATCGAGTCTATTTTGGATAAGCTGGACGTCGTGTTCAAATATCTGACGGCGCTTATTCTGGGTAGCATGACGATTTTGATCTTTATTCAGGTGCTTTGCCGCTATATCCTCAACAGTCCACTCGCCTGGTCTGAGGAACTGGCGAAGTACCTCTTCATCTGGATGACGTTTATCGCTGGCTATGTCGGTGCGCGTCAGAACAAACATATTGGCGTGGAAGCGGTGCAGAAAGCGCTGCCGCCGTTTGCCGGCAAGTGCCTGAAGAGCTTCTGTCACGGTCTGTGCGGTGTGTTCTTTGGCGCTGTTGTGTATTACATCATTTTCTTCTGGGGGAAGCTCACTGTCCAGAAGTCTCCGGCGCTGGGTATTCCGCTCTCCGTTGTCTATCTGGGCATGCTCATTGGCTGCCTGTTCATGGCCATCTGGTATATTCTGCTGGCCATCAAAGTGTTTACTGATCCCAAGGAGGTGAAATAAGCCATGGATGCAACGTTTCTTTTGTTCTTTGGCTTCTTCGCGCTCATGCTGATCGGTGTGCCGATTGGCATTGCACTTGGCTCTGCCGCGGTGCTGGCCATCCTCTTTGGCCTGAACGTGCCGCTGATCGTCGTTGCGCAGACGATGTTTAACGGCGTTAACTCCTTCCCGCTGATGGCAATTCCGTTTTTCATTCTGGGCGGTGACCTGATGAGCAATGGCGGTATCTCCAAGAAGCTCGTTCAGTTCGTCAACCTGTTTTTCTGCCGTTTTACTGGTGGTCTGGCGATGGTTTCTATCGGTGCGTCTATGATCTTTGCGGCGATCTCCGGCTCCTGTCCGGCGACTACGGCTGCTATCGGCGGCATCATGGTCGATGAGATGGAAGAAAACGGCTATGACAAGGCGTTTACCGGCGCCACGGTTGCGGCTGCTGGTACGGTGGGTCAGGTTATTCCTCCGTCCATCCCGATGGTCACCTACTCCGTTCTGGCTGGCACTTCTGTCAGCACGCTGTTCCTGTGTGGTATCGGCCCCGGCATCCTCATGGGTCTTTGTATGATGGCGGTTGCCTATGTCTATGCCAAGAAGCATAACGTGCCGAAGATGAATCTGAAGCTTACTCCACAGTTGGTTGGCAAGACGTTCTTGGACAGCCTGTGGGCACTGCTCATGCCGGTCATTATCCTGGGCGGCATTTACTCCGGTATCTTCACGCCGACCGAGGCGGGTGCTGTTTGCGCGGTGTACAGCTTTATTGTAGGTGTATTCATCTATAAGGATCTCAAGATCAAGGACGTTCCGAGGATTGTGACGGGCTCTGCGGTTTCTGCTGCTGTCATCATGATTATCATGGCGACTGTGCAGACCTTCTGCTACGTGCTGACCCGCGAGAAGATTCCGCAGGCGATTGCCGAAGGCCTCCTCTCTTTAACCAGCAACAAGTATGTCCTGCTTCTGATCTTCAATGTCATCGTACTGATTGCCGGCTGCTTTATGCAGTCTTCCGCGGCCATCGCGCTGCTGACCCCGATCATGCTGCCGGTGCTGACTTCTGTTGGCATCAGTCCGTACCTGGTGGGCATCGTGTTCATCGTGAACATGGGCATCGGAATGATCACCCCGCCTGTCGGTTCCTGCCTGTACGTTGCCTGTAATCTGGCCAACTTAAAATTCGAGCAATTGGTCAAAGCAATCATCCCGTATATCATTGTGCTGGCGCTTGCCTTGCTGGCGATTACTTACATCGAGCCGATTTCGCTTGGCCTGGCAGGCGTACTCTAACCCCTTCAAGCTTGCTGACTGTTTCTCCCATCGCGATCAGCTTGCGACATACGCCGCCGCATGCAACCCCGGTATAACCGGAAGCTCCTCCTAATTGTGTGCGGCGGCGTTGTGCTTTGTTTTGATCAGAAGTCTGTTCATGCCTTGCTGGTTTATGCAAATTCTCTGTGACCCGGTTGCTTTTTAGATGGCAGCGGGGTATAATTTATCGAAGCAAAATGGATACATTATTCAGTATGAGGTTGAGAATATGGATAGGCGCACAAGCGGAGAACAGGCTGCAGACGTTATCCGGCGGGAGATTCTGCTGGGAAGGATGGAGGACTGCGAAGAGCTCAATCAGGTAGAACTGGCTAACACGCTGGGCATTTCCAGAATGCCAGTTCGTGACGCGCTCAAGCAGCTTGAAAACGAATGCTTTATTGAGCGGCTGGGCAACCGGCATACCCGGGTCATCGGGGTCACGGATCAGGGGCGCATTTCGCGCTACAGGCTGCTTGCCGCGCTTGAAACAGAGGCTGCGCTGTATGTTGCGTCGGCGCAGCTGGATCAGATCCGGGAGGCGTTCAGCGCGGCTTCGGCTTGCAGCGTATTGCAGCGGCATATCTGCCTTCATAATGCGTTTTTTGCCTTTTGTCCGGATCGCTTCTTGGCGCAGGTGTACCACAGGCTGTTCATGGCGTTTGTCAACGCGGACTTTGAGCAGAACAAAGCGTGTCTTTGCGACGCGGCAGCCGAAGCTGTACTTGAGGCTGTTCATACCGGAGAAGAGAGTTCAATCCGCACTGCGATTGCAGCGTATTACCAGCCCCTGATGGCACGATGAGGAGGATACTGACATGACGCTTAAACCACTGAATCTGCTTCCCGCGCGTGAACGGGTGGCGTCCTCTCTGCGCAAAGCCATCATCAGCCGGGACTTCGCCGAAGGGGAACAGATAACACTCGATGCGATCGCCAGCATACTCGGCGTATCCAAGACGCCGGTGCGTGAAGCGTTTCTGATGCTGGAAAACGAAGGACTGATCAAGATTATGCCCAACAAGCGCGTCGTCGTTCTGGGCATGACGGAAAAGAACGTGCGTGAACACTTTCAAGTACGTGCTGCGCTGGAGAGCGAAGCTGCCGTGTTCTGCTGTGAGGAGCATGTGGATCTGACGCCCATCCGCGAGGTCATCGAGGATTCGCGATGCGTTATTGCCGGAGAACGGTTTGAAGAGTACAGCAACCTCAACCAGGCGTTCCATGTCGCCATCTGGACGGCGTGCGGCAACGAGCGGCTCAAAAACATGTTGTCTGTGATGTGGAACGGCTTGTCTATCCGCTACATGGAGAGCCTTGAGGATTACGCGGTCAAATCGTTCAGCGAGCATGAGAGGATTTTCGCGGCGCTGGAGGCGAGGGATGCGGAACGCACCAGAAGACTGATGCATGATCATATCGGCCGGAGCATGACGGATATGCTTACCAATCTGCAGGAGGAGAAGGCACACGAACAAGAATCCTGACGAATGGATGCAGAAATGAGGGATTACGATGTATGCATGCGCACAATGTACGAAACATGCCTGTTCCGCTGAGAACGGCAAGAATATATCTGCGCATTGCCCGATGAACAGCGAGGCGACCATGAACACGGCGCTTCGCGCATATGAAGAGCCCGAAAACCACGACTTTTACATCAACAGCTCTGAAATTGAGGCGCTTGGTTATGGCGCCTGGCCGCGCATCAAGGAGACGGTGTCGCTGTGCAGGACGATGGGCTATAGGCGCATTGGACTGGCGTTTTGCCGCGGCCTGCGTAAAGAGGCGAAAATTGTCGACGATATTCTGAGGCGGAACGGCTTTGAGGTGGTTTCTGTCATCTGCAAGGTCGGGGGCGTAGATAAAGAGCGCGTTGGGCTTACGCAGCAGCAGAAGGTGCATCCTGGCAGCTTTGAGCCAATGTGCAACCCGATTGCGCAGGCGATGCTCATGAACGAGCAGAAAACGCAGTTCAACATCGCGCTTGGTTTGTGTGTCGGGCATGATTCCATGTTCTTCAAGTATGCTGAAGCGCTCACTACGACGCTTATTGCTAAAGACCGTGCTTTGGCACACAACCCGGTTGGTGCGCTTTATTGCAGTGAAGGCTATTTCAAGAGCAAGCTTGAGTGACAGACATCATTTTGATCCGATAAGAAAACCAGAGAGAAAAATGCATGCAGGAATTGCATCACGAAGGACAGGTTTGAAAGCGGGGATGCATCAATGGACATAAAGGGATACACGAAAAACTGGAACGCACGTGTGAGACAGTGGCGGTATCTGTTTATCATTCTGCTGTGCGTCAGTTTTTTGCTGGTCGTCACCATTCTTGCGCTTGTCGGCGTAGAGAAAAATAACGTTGACCGCTATCGCGTCGAAAACTATGAGCGGTTTCAGGAGAACATTGATGCGTTTTCAGATGTGATCAGCGGTACGGATGATCTGTGTGAAAACCTGACGATTACCGCATATGTCCTGCCGTATTTCCAGCAAACCGGATATGAGGAGTTTAAGTCGCAGCTGATTGAATCGAATATCGGTATCGTTGAGGGGAGAGGCCTTTTCGTCTATGACAGCATGGGTTATAAGATGATGTCCCGGCTGCACAGCATGATTATGGTCAATTCAAGAGTCTCTGAGCTTGCTATTGTCAATAAGGAAAACGGTACGTCCATCGTTCTGACGAGCGAAGGACGCTTTGCCAGCCTTTGCTCAACCATAGAAGAACTGCAGCAGATCGTTCACATTGAAGGAAATCTGATGGACGTACAGGAGAGAATGATCTATGCGGCGACGCCTACCAAGTATGCCGCATCCAGATTGTATGTCGCCCGGGAACTTGGCGAGGGCGTCTATCTCCTGTGCGGACTTACGGACGCTGCGTGGAAGCAGACGCTGCTTGCAAACAACAGCGGCCGCTCCTATCAGCTTGAGCAGATCCTCTGCCGTCTGCCGGAAGGACAGATGATCTGTTTGAACGAAGAAAAAAGCCTGACAGACATGGGGATTGACGGCGGCGTTCTTGATTTTTCTGAATCCATTCAGATTGCGGGACGATATACGCTGATGAGATTCCCGTCAGAGCAGCCGGCGTATGAGCTGATTGCGATTCTGACCGAAACGGGCGCAACAGGCGTGGCGTCGTCTGAATTGTTCGGTCTGGTGATTTTCCTCAATGTGCTGTGGCTGCTTGTGGTTGTGATGATCTGCATTTATGTGCTTGTCCGCATCTTCAAGCCGCTCAAGGAAATCAGCGAACGGATTCCCGGAGAAGACGGCGAAGCAGGAATGCTGGAAAAGATTTCTCAGGCGATCAACACCTATGACAGTCAGCTCAATCACAGCCGGCTGACGATTGACGCGCAGATGAAGCAGCTCAAGCGCGCTTATCTGCGTCAACTGGCGCTTGAGCAGAATCCCTCGATGACACAGGAGCAGCTGGAAGAACTGGGGATTCCGTCGCTGCTCAATAGCTATACGCTGATTGCCATTTATCCGGATGACGGCCGCTGGGTGCAGGCCAATGCCAGCCAGCAGGAAAACAGCTACCGCAATCAGGTGACGGTCACCGCCGTGCAGGAACTGCTTAAAACGCAGATTCAGGATGTGCAGACGGAATTCCTGATGCTGGAGGAATGTCTGCTGGTCATCATTCCTGTGCAGGAAGACGCCGCAGAGGAAGCGATGCAGCAGCGGGTCGAGTTCTGGGTGATGAACATTGGCGTGCATATGAATAAGCGCTTCCGGTTTGGCATCAGCAAGGTGAACGAAGGATATGAGAGCTTTGGCCGGGCGTATCACGAGGCGATGCGCCATGCTGCGCTGATTGAAGAACGGGAAAGCGGCAGATCGGAAGACATCAGCCTGAATGTGCTGCTCAAGCAGAATATGAATATGGCCGATCTGGTTTATATGGAGCGCTACGAAGAGGCCTTTGCCTGTCTGAAAGAAATGATTGAGACGCTGGCAAAGCAGAAGAGCCGGCATCTTCGATCCCAGCAGCTTGCAAGCCTTCTGTCCGTCACATACTGCATGCTGACGGAGACGAACAAGACCAATATATCCCTGTTGGAGCAGATGAATCTGGACGTCAGCGAACTGATGAAGCCGGAGAGTGAAGGGGAAATCCTGCGAAAATGGGAAAAGGTCTTCAATCTTCTGGAATCGCATAAGCAGCAGCGCATTCACGGACAATATTCGGGACAGTTTGCTTCCATTTATCAATACATGCACATGCACTTCCGTGATCCGGATTTTTCCCTCTCCATGCTGGCAGAGAAATTCGATATGAGCGTATCGACGATTTCCAGAGAGTTCCAGAAGAATCTGGGACAGGGTTTTCTGGAAAGCCTGCACATGATGCGCATTGATGCAGCAAAGTATGAGATCGAGCATACCGGCGTTCCATTGAGCGACATTGCCGCTGCGGTGGGCTATACCAATACGCTGACGATGACGCGCGCGTTCAAGAAATACATGGGCAATACGCCGAGCACGTACAGAAAAAAAGAGACGCCCCATTGAAGCGGAAAAGACAGCAGAAAACAGAATAGGACAAGACTTCCATCAGCGCAGAAAATGAAGCGCAGATGGAAGTCTTTTTTCAAGTCTGCGCAGCGCAGGCTGGATGGAGGAATATGCGCAAAAAATGAATCTGTCCATGACAGCACCGAAGCTATCCGGCTTGGATCGCTGAATCATGCGGATGAAAAAATGAAGGAAGTGAGCTTCATCATTTTTACTGTGTGGATTTTTATAAGGTATCAAAGGAAAAACGAAGTCTTCATTTGGATGGACTGTGCAAAACATGTGGTGAAATATGTGAATCTTGACCATGAAAATCCGGGGCCATATACTGAAACCAAAGAAAGCGCCGCCGGAATGGGCAGACGCACATCGCTGACAGGAAAGGAGGAACGGAAAGCCGCTATGCTTTCCAACATCGGTTTGCTTTGGAAAATGCGCATGTGATCCCCCTCATGCCATCTTCAGCAGCCGCGGCAAAATCAAATATCATCTGACACAACTTTGGAGGAAAAGACATGAAAAAGATTATTGCTATGCTCCTGTGCCTGACGCTCATGCTGTCCTGCACTGCCGCTCTGGCCGACTACGCGTTTGCCACCCACCACATCGGTTCTACCAGCCATCCGTATCACCTCGGCGCGATGTTCTGGAGCGAGAAGATGATGGAATACTCCGGCGGCACCCTGTCTCTGGATATCTACCCGGCCAACCAGCTCGCTACCGGCGCGAAGGCCGTTGAAGGCAATGCGGCGGGCACCATCGACATTGCGATCGAGAACGCGATGACCTATTCCAACGTCGTTCCGTCCTTCGACGCGATGAACATGCCGTACATGTTTGATACCGCTGAGCAGGCCTTCGAAATGATGAAGACCGAAGAAGCCAAGGTGTTCGCTGAGGAGTGCGAGAAGTACAACCTCAAGCTGCTGGGCTACTGGTACAACGGCTGGCGCAACGTCTCCAACTCCATCCGCCCGATCGAGAAGGTTGAAGACCTCAAGGGCCTGACCATCCGTATCGCTGAGAGCCAGGTGTTCGCCGACATGATGAACGCGCTGGGCATGAACGCTGTCCCGCTGGCCAACGGCGAACTTTTCACCGCGCTGCAGATGGGCACCGTCGACGCGCAGGAGAACCCGCAGAACAACTACATCAACAACAAGTATTACGAAGTTAACCGTTACTTCTCCATGACCCGTCACGTGTTCTCCATCGAGCCGGTCACCATGAACCTCGACGTGTGGAATTCCCTGACTGCTGAGGAGCAGGAAGCCGTTCAGAAGTCCTTTGACGAGGCCGCTGTCTATCAGATCGAGCTCGCGCAGAAGACCGAGGCGGAACAGCTCCAGAAGTATCTGGATGATGGCGCTGACATCGTCGTGACCTACATCGATGACCTTGCCCCGTTCAAGGCGGCTGTTTCCGGCGTAATCGAGAAGTACATGCAGACCGATCTGGCTCCGTACATCGAGGCGCTTCAGGCTGCCCAGGCCAAGGTAAAGGCTGCTGAGTAATCCCTTGAGATTAACCAAAGAGGCCGGGGCATCCCCCGGCCTTCATTTCCTTTCCTAAGAGGAGGTTAAGAACCTTGAATAAAGAGAAATTTATCAGCGGCGGAGAGCGCTTCTTTAAGATCGTTGACAAAATCGCCTTCTTTGGCGCAGCGGTGTCGGTAGCGCTCATGCTGTTCTGCATTACGCTTCAGGTCATCGCGCGCATGACTGCGCTGATGGTCAACTGGACGGCAGAACTGAGCCAATACGCTTTCTTGTGGACAACGACATTCGCCAGCTATATTGCCGCCCGCCGCAAGAAACTCATCGGCGTCGGCCTGATCCAGAATATGATGCCTGCCATTGTCAAGAAGATCATGCAGTGCGTCAGCTGGGCGACCTGTGCGCTGTTCTATG
>JAFQIF010000099.1 GCA_017397695.1 Clostridia bacterium | reverse complement strand
TCGCTTCGCGGCGGTTTCAAGACTCCTTAATTAACTTTCTATCCCTTAAGTTTCCTAAGCATTTGCGGTCATCGCATCAATCAGTGCTGCGCAGGCAATTGGCTGTGCCTTCGCAGCCGGAGCCGCCGCCCGCCATATTGTGTCCATGGCTTCATCATAATGTGCTTGGGGCCGCAGTGTATCCGCAATGCGCAGACCATGTACGAGCAGCGCTGCAGGAGAGGGGAGCTCTCCGTCGTAAACCGCTGGTACGCGCGGAAAGAACGCAGCCGAATCCCGGGGCGTGTGCATCACCAGACCGTCTTCGCGAACAAATGCATGCAGCGCGGCTCCCAGAAGCCGAAGTCCGCTGTGCGCATATTCCTCCATGCCGTCGATCTGACCGAGAGAAAGCTGTGCCAGCGCCAGTGCGGCGGAAGCGCCGCAGGTGGCTTGCGTATGCAGAATCGCTGCGGGTGTGATGGACGCGGGAAGCGCCTGCGGTATGCCGATCGCATGCTGATGGCTGCTCAGGAAAGAGACGGCGCGCTGTGCTGCTTGTATGCAGCGCGGCTCGCCCAGCCGTTTGCCGCAGACGGCCAGCGTGGATGCGGCCAGCGCACAGTGCTCGGTAACGACGTAAGGCAGCGGGTGCTGCGGCGTTCTGGCGGCGCGGGCACGCAGCAGAACGGGCATTGCCCGGCGAAGGAATGCGCTGTCCTCCGGAAGGAGCGAGGCAGGCAGCCTGGGGTAACGCGCGGCGGGTTCGCCGTCGATTACCCGGGCTGTTTTTTTGATGATGGGCGAAAAACGGCTGGGAATGACGTCGGGGTCCGGTTGAACCTGCTGGCGAAGCAGACTTAGCAGACGGCAGGCGCGAAGGCCGTTTTCGCTGCCCAGTGCAGCGCATGCCTGCTCTGCTGTGAAGCAGTAGGTCTCTCGCGGCGCCTGAAGGGTGGGCGATAAACCGCCGCCGCTGAGGGCGAATGCGTCGATCAGCAGATTCAGCACGCGGATGGCTTCGCTGCGGTAACCGCTGCTCAGCAGGATCGGCGCGAGCATGGCGTTGATGCCAAGCGGTTTTTGCGGTACGAATACGTGCCAGTCTTCCGTGAGTGTGGCGCTGAAGAAGCCGCCGTCCAGCGGATCATACAGCGCGGAAGAGAGCATGGCGTCCAGCGCGCGGGAAAGCGCGCTGTGCATCGCTTTGTCGCCGCGCTCGGCGGCGCGCTGGGCAAAGCGGAGCGCGCAGACAAGCGGCGCTTTGATTCCGCCGAAACCGCCGCTGCGCTTGTCCTCGATAGCTGCGAGCGCGCGCGACAGGTCATGGGCAGCGTCCCGGGGCGAATAGGGTCTGGAAGCGGCTTCGGCGCGGAAGGAGCGGACAACCTGCAGCGCCTGTGTGTGACATGCATTCAGATTTTGCGTATAGCGCCGGTCGGCTTGCGAAAGCCACACGTACAGGCGGGACGGATCTGCCGGAAAACCGACAGGCGGCAGCGGTGCGGCGAGAAACGGCAGTGCGTCTGCGGTCATCAGCGCACACAGGGGTAGTGCGCCCTCGCCGGAGGTGAGTTCACCCGCGCGCTGGCACAGCAGTTCGACGTCCGGACGTTCGCCGGGGCGGAGACGGATGGGCACGGTGCGCTCCATCAGATGGAGCGTGAGAGAGCTGTCGGTGGGGATGTCATCACCGATGAGCAGAAAAACAGGGATATGCCGCATCCGCGCCTGAGCAAAAGCATCTGCACAGAAGGGAAGGAATGAGAGCGGCTTTTGCTGCGAAGAAAAGGATTGCACGGATACGGGCGAGAAAGGGCTTTCTGCCGGAAAAGAAGAAACGCGCATGCGATTCCATCCTTTTTGTGAAGATGGTTTCAGCATGCGCGCTGTGTGTGCGGATTATTCGCAGGATTACTTTTGATCACGCCGGAAGGGCCAGCTGGCTTCTTCCAGTGCAATGTCGCGATGGGTGACGCTGACGGTCTGGCCGAGCGCATGCAGGTGCGTGCTGAGCGCTTCGCTGATGGCAACGGAGCGGTGCGCGCCGCCCGTACAGCCGATGGCGATCATCAGCCGGCGTTTGCCCTCGCGTTGATAGAGCGGGATCAGGTAATCGACCATCGCGTGCAGGTGAGTCAGGAAGGAGCGGGTCTCTTCCTTGCTCAGTACATAATCGCGAACGGGCGCCTCCAGACCGGTATAGGCGCGGATCTCCTTAATATAGAACGGATTGGGCAAAAAACGCACGTCGAATACAAGGTCGCTTTCGCGCGGAATGCCGCGCTTATAGCCGAAGGACATGATTTCCGTGCGCAGCGTGTGATGGTTCTGCCCCTGGGCGATGGCTTCGTCCACCGCGGCGCAGATTTCTCTGGCCTTCATACCGGCGGTGGAGAGCACGTAGTTGGCGTGCTCGCGCAGCGGCTGCAGAAGCTCGCGTTCGCGGGCGATGCAGCTTTCCAGCGTCGCACCGGTGGTCATCAGCGGATGATCGCGACGGGTTTCCTTGTAGCGGTCGATCAGCGTCTCCGTATCCGCTTCCAGGAAGAGCATGGAGATATCGTGACTTTCTGATGCCTTGCTGATGGTATCGATCACGGCTTCGGCATTGAACAGCGCGCCGCTGCGGGAATCCACGCCGAGGGCAACCGGGTGATCCAGCTCCACCTTTTCACAGAGCGTGAGCGCCTGTTCCAGCAGGAGCGGCGGAAGATTATCCATGCATTGATAACCGCTGTCCTCCAGGTGCTTGATGGCGCAGGTTTTGCCTGCGCCGGACAATCCGGTGACGATCAGGAATCTCATACTCTTTTTCCTTTCGTACGGTTGAAAATCAAAGCGTATCGCTGCCCAGAATGCGTACTTCGGGATCTAGGGTAACGCCGGTCTGGTCGTAAACGCGCTGCCTGATCGCGTCCATCAGCGCAAGGATTTCGCCGGCGGTGGCGTGGCCGAGGTTTACGACGAAACCGGCGTGCTTCTCGCTCACCTGCGCATCGCCGATACGCAGACCGCGCAGGCCGCAGTCATCGATCAGCTTAGCGGCGAACAGGCCTGTCGGACGCTTGAACGTGCTGCCGGCGCTGGGGAAGTTGAGCGGCTGCTTTTCGCGGCGTGCGCGATTGCATTCGTCCATGCGCGCGCGGATCATATCCGGATTGCCGGGCGTAAGGTTCATGGTGACGTCGGTCACGATGACGTTTGCATCCATCATTGCACTGTGGCGATAGGAGAAGCCGAGCTCGCTGCCCTCGAAGGAAATGGGCTTTCCGTCGGAGATGGAGACGGCATCTACGCGCGTAACCACCTGAGAGAGCTCACTGCCGTAAGCGCCTGCGTTCATGATTACGCCGCCTCCGAGCGTGCCGGGAATTCCGGACATCTCGGCCAGGCCGGAAAGGCCTTCGCTGAGCGCAAACTGCGCGGCGGCGCTCATGGAGATGCCCGCTTTGGCATATACGATGTTGCCTTCGCGGCGAATAGATGCACAGTCGCCGGCGATTCGGATGACAAGACCGCGGATACCGCCGTCGCGCACAAGCAGGTTGGAGCCGTTGCCGATGATCGTCGCCGGGGCGCCTGCATGCTTGGCGGCGCGCAGCGCGGTGGCGATTTCGCGGGTGTCGGCAATATTCACCAGCACATCGGCGGGGCCGCCGACACGGAAGGTGGTATAGCGCGCCATGGGGGCGCGGGGAATGATACGTTCCGGCGCAAAATTGGCCGCAACAAGCGATTGAATCAGGGCGTCCATTGATGTCCTCCATTGCTTGAATGACATTATTGTACCCCAATCTGTAAAGATAGACAAGCAAAAAATCCGAGTGGAGCCTGCACAGGGAGAAGGGTTCATATATAAATCGTAGAAACAGCAGAGAGTATTTCCGGGGCATAGACGATGAGAAATGCCAGAATGATGAAGGCAAGTATACGGAAAAAGACCTTGAACATCAGCACCACCCTGATAGTCTATGCGGCCAGAAAACCGGATTACAAAAAAGTTTGAAAAAAAGTTCAAAAAAGGAGTTGACAAACGTCGAGGGAAGTAGTATACTAGCCTAGCTGTCACGCGAGAGGGAAACTTTGAGCGGGACATGATCCTTGAAAACGATACAGAATCAAGAAGAACGCGAAGGACTGCGATTTTCACGAGTCGCAGTCAAAACAAAGACAGTCAATTCGTTAAATGAGTTTTGAGCTTGAAGTTAGACTTCAAGGTTCAATACAGAATCAAACACGAGAGTTTGAT
>JAFQIF010000098.1 GCA_017397695.1 Clostridia bacterium | reverse complement strand
CTGACGCTGATCTTCCTTGAAATGTGGGCGCTGTGCAAAGGAGAGCAGGAGGACTTTGAGGCCTTCTATCCGTGGAAGGACACGCCATGCGATATCCAGACAGACGGCTTTGTGCAGCCCTATGCGGACAGCCCGATGGATCTGGAAAACGTCGGTGAGCACGTCTATCTGCAGATCATCAATTCCGCGAAGGACTATGTGTACATCACCACGCCCTATCTGATCGTGGACGACAGCATGCTCTCCGCGCTCATTCTCGCCGCTAAATCCGGCGTGGACGTGCGCATCATCACCCCGCGCATCTGGGACAAGCGGCTGGTTCACATGACGACGCGCTCGTATTACCGCGAGCTGACCCGCGCAGGCGTAAAGGTATACGAATACACCAACGGATTCATGCACGCCAAGACCTTCGTATCGGACGACAACATCGCCACCGTCGGCACGACGAATCTCGATTTCCGTTCGCTGTATCTGCACTTTGAATGCGGCGTGATGCTGATGGAAAGCAGCACCGTGCATAGCGTCAAGGACGACTTCATCAAAACACTTGACAGCTGCCAGCTCATCACGCAGGAGGACTGCAAAGCCGGCGTACTGGTTCGCCTGTTTCAGGATATCCTGCGGCTGTTTGCGCCGCTGCTTTAACCAAGGAGGAAAGCCATGTTCTTTGAGGATCCAAGGCTCCGCAAGATCATCTCCCGCTGGATCATCGGCATTGTATCTGTCTGCGTGCTGATCTATCTGGGCGTGCGCCACATTTCGCAGCTGGCTTTTGCCGTAAGCTATGTGTTTTCGCTGATTGCGCCGCTGTGCATCGGGCTCTTCTTTGCGCTGATGCTCAATCTGCCAATGCGCTTTTTTGAGAAGAAGCTCTTTGCCAAATGCAGGAACGAAAGAATACGCAGAGCAGGACGCGGCCTGTCCATCCTGCTGGCACTGGCGACCATATTAGGTATTCTCATCGGCGTCGCCGTTCTGGTTGTGCCGGAGCTGGTGGAAGCGGTTGCCGTTCTGGGCGGGCAGATCACCGGCGTCATCGATCAGCTGGCGGCCTTTGACGCGCAGACGGATTACTCTGCAATTCCCTTCGGTCGCTATCTGGAGAGCATTGATATCGACTGGGCGGGCGTCAAAACAGGACTGGGCGCATGGCTCGGCGAGCAGCGCAGCGCCATCGTATCCAGTGCTGTAATGACGTTCAGCTCCGTCGCCGGGGTGATCGTCGATCTGGTGGTCAGCATGGTGTTTGCGGTCTATGTGCTTGCCAATAAGGAACGCCTGACGGCACAGGTCGCCCGCCTGATCCGCGCATGGATGCCCAAGACGATGGGAAATCGGCTGATGCATATCACCAACGTGTGCGTCGGCGTATTCGAGCGCTTCATCGTCGGGCAGACGATGGAGGCTATCATCCTCGGCTCGCTTTGTACCATCGGCATGCTGATCCTGCGCCTGCCGTATGCGCCGATGGTCGGCGCGCTGATCGGCGTGACGGCGTTCATTCCAATCGTCGGCGCGTATCTGGGCGCGTTCGTCGGTGCATTCATGATTCTGACCATCGATCCTTTCAAGGCGCTGGTGTTCCTCATCTTCCTCGTGATCCTCCAGCAGGTGGAGGGCAACCTGATCTATCCGCGCGTCGTGGGCGGCAAGATTCATCTGCCCGCCATGTGGGTGCTGGCGGCGATCACCATCGGCGGAGGCATCGCAGGCCCGTTTGGCATGCTCTTTGCCGTGCCGGTATTCTCCTCAGCCTATGAGCTTTTGAGGGAAGCCACCATCGCCAAAGAAGCCGCGCTTGCACAAACGGCAAACACATAATCCGACAAATGAAGCGGCAGGCAGCATGGCTTGTCCGCTTTCTCTTGTTGTCTGCATCGCTTGCTGATACAATGCCTGTTCATCAGGAGGCTTCATATGAACATCGTCGTTACGCTCAACAGCCATTATATCAAACCCTTATGCGTCATGCTCCGTTCGCTGCTGGATGCGCATCCGCAGCAAAGGATTTCCGTTTATGTCATTCATACGGAATTGACGGAGCATGACTTCGCTTTCGTCCGCGATACCCTCGGCAGTTCCCGTCTTCTGTTGCACAGCATTCGCGTCGCATCTGACTTTCTTGCCGACTGGCCGGTAACCTTTCATTTCTCCAAGGAGATGTATTACCGGATATTCTCAGCAAAGCTGCTTCCTGGGGATATTTCCCGCGCACTGTATCTGGATCCTGACATGGTCATCCTTTCATCGCTTGACGAGCTGTATCACAGGGACATGGGCGACGCATTCTTTGCCGCTGCGCGTTCCATCAATCATGTCAGCGAAGCGCTGTTCAAAAAGCGGCTGCACATGGGCAGGGATACGCATTATTTCAATTCCGGCGTGCTGCTGATGAACCTTGAGCTTCTGCGCAGGGAGCAAAATGAACAGGACGTCTTTGGCTTTATCGAGCGTAACCTGAAGAAGCTGATGCTGCCCGATCAGGATATCCTCAATGCGCTGTATGCAGACAGGACAGAATTCCTTGATCCGATCCGCTACAACTTCGACGTTCGGTATTATCCGGCGCTGCACGCGCTGTCGCTTGGAAAGATTTCGGTTGAGACGATTCCCCAAAGCACGTGCATCGTCCATTACTGCGGAAAGCACAAACCATGGCATGAGGACTATCGCGGAGAGTGCGGCGTGTTTTATCAAAGAACGCAAGAAAAGGCATTCCGGGAAAAGGGTTGATTCTGCCATTCAATACGCCCCTTGGAATAATCCTGTAAACCGATTACATCTATTCTCAAACAAGACAAAGGAGAGATTCACTTGATTCGCAAGGGCGAAATTGTTGTTGCCATTGATCCGGAATTACGCGATATGTATTGCTGTGAGGTCATGGCAAATGGTGAAGAAAACACGGAGCGCCTTCTTTGCAAAGTGCTTTATATGATTGCATATCCCATTCAGCACGATGCGCAGGATTCCAGCATACCGCAGGAGCATGCGCCGCTGCCCGCAAATGCCGTATGCCGGCTTCGGATCACACGACGCGCTTCAAGAGAAGATGGGTACTATCGTGACTACGAGGCGTCTTTTGATCAATGCCTGCATGAATACGAATCCCGGCGAAGGTATATCTTTGATTCTCAGATAAACACTCGCGCTGCATGCCGGCACGTACCGCAGCCTGATCCCAAAGAATTTGAAATCCTCACAAGACATGCACAAAGGAAATTCAATGTACAGCGCAAGCTGAAAGAATAACCATTTCTGCACCATGCTGTACGATGGAAATGCGATTTCTGTACAAGCTCAATACGGAGGGATTCTGTTTTGAATATACTGGTTACGCTTGATAAAAACTATCTGCCGCCGCTCAAGACGATGCTCATGTCTCTTTTCATCAATCATCCGGTTGATTCTTTTGACGTCTATCTCGCTTCGGATAACCTGACAGAGGACGATCTTGGCGACGTGTCAAATCTCTGCAGGCGGTTTCATTCTGCACTGCATCTGATCCATGTGAAAGACGAATGGTTTGCCGACGCGCCCACGCTGCGCTACTATTCCCGCGCCATGTACTACCGTCTGCTGGCTGCACAGCTGCTGCCAGAGGACTTGGATCGCATTCTCTATCTTGATCCGGACATGCTCATCATCAATTCCATCCGCTCCCTGTATGAAACGGATCTCGGAGATTCTCTCTATGCGGCGTGTATCCACAAGGGCCTCATGAACATCTCCAATCCGGTCAACAAAATCCGACTGTCTACGTATGAAACCGAAGGATATTACAATTCCGGCATGCTGGTGATGAATCTTGCAAGAATCCGTGAGGAAGTGCGTGCTGATGATATCTTCAACTATGTGAAGAAAAACCGGCAGCTGCTTCTGCTGCCGGATCAGGATATTCTCAACGGACTCTACGGCGAACACATTCTGCCGGTTGACGAAAGCCTATGGAACTATGACGCCAGAAAATACAATGAGTATCTGATTGCCAGTTCAGGAGAAAAGGATATGGATTGGGTCATGCGCAATACGGCGATCCTTCACTTCTGCGGCAAGCGCAAGCCCTGGCACAAGGACTATCATGGTCGCTTCTCGGCACTGTATAAGCATTATCGGAATCTGACGGAGCGATGTATCAAGACAAGTCCTTTGATAGAGTAATCGAGCGATTGTCTATCCATAAATCTATTTTGTTTTATAAGCAAATCCCTGCACAGTAGCCATGCAGGGATTTACTTATATATTTATCACTTCACGTTAACCAACGCATTGGCAACAGCTTCCTTGATGCCGTTAGAGGTCAAGGTCGCACCGGAAACACCATCCACCTCAGCGGACTGCGCTTCGATGATCGCAGCCGGAACCTTCTCAATGGCAGCCTCGCAGATGCCGGCGGTCTCGCCATGAGAGAGAACCTCGATCGCAGCAATCTTGTCGCCATCCATCGTAACCTTGACGGTCAGATCGCCGCCGATGCCCTTGCCCACGCCAACATACTCATTCTCAGCAGTCGCAATTGCTTCATCATTAGCAGCAGCCACTTCAGCGGCACGGTTCAGATTGGATTCAACCTTCGCCGGAATGGTCAGGTTCGGGAGAGCTTCCTTCTCGGCAGCCGCGTTCTCGCCGGCAGTCTTGCCGGTCACGACAGTCTCGCCAAGGTTTCCGCCGCCCTGATAATTGTCAGAGAAGAATGAGCCCAGCTCACCCGCGCTGTACAGATGCGGGATCGGATTGTCATTCAGGTCAAGAACCTCGCAGTTGATGTTCCTGCGCGGACCGCCCTGGGTATTGACCATCGCCGGAACCAGCTCCATCGCATAGAAGGGGCCAACTTCAATCTTGGTCATCTTATCGGCAGCGCGCCCAAAGTCTTCGTCAACGCCATTCTCACAGAAGGTATTGTACTCAGCGACAGTCGCCTCCAACACAGCCGGATCATAACCAATCTTCTCAGCCAGCTCCGCAATGGTATCCGCCTTGACAATCAAACCAGACTCAACCTCCGCCAGGTTGCCTTCGGAGAAAGTCGGATAGATCTTGCCTGCCAAACGGGTAGTCTCATCAAAGATGGTGTACATCGGCGTGGAGCAAACCTGATTCTTGTACATTCCGTTGTAGGAAACAAAGCCATGGCGGGAACGGGTGCCCTCATCGCAGAAACGCTTGCCATCCGGGCCGACATTAATGACAGAAGTGCCAGCGGTCATGTTCTGACCCATGCTCTCAAACGGAACCTGAGTCGTGCCTTCAAACGCCCTGTAGCTCAGGAAGCCGCCGGAAAGCGTGCGCATGTGCCACAGCTGCGCGCCGACTTCCTGCGCCATGATGACGCCGTCGCCGGTGTTGTAGGTAGTGCCGTGCGGATACATCACATTGTACTGCAGATAGTTCTGCACCATCTCCGGATTATTCTCAAAACCGCCGGTCGCCAGAACAACGCCGTTCTTCGCGCGGATGTTGAGCATTTCGCCATTCTTCTCAATCTGCACACCGAGAATGGTCTTGGTCGCCGGATCCTGAATCAGATGCTTGCCCGGCGCGTCGTACCAGACGCTGATCTGCTCAGCACGCTCGTCAACCTCTGCAGCGATAGCCTTCCAATATGCCGAATTGAAGTTGTCCAGCACATGTTCAGCGCCGACCATCAGCATGCGAACAGACTCACCGCCAGCCAGCTCAGGATACTCCGCGCTGGACTTATACACCGCAGTATTCTCAATACCAAGGCTATTGAGATATGCCTCATTCGCCATGAGGCCGGTGGTCAGCCACTCAATCTCCGCATCGGAAGTCGTAGTGAACTCACCGCGCAGGCCCTTCATATAGTTAAGGCCCATGTCATAATCGGTAAAGGTCAGCAGATACTGACCGCAAATACGGGAATTACCGCCTTCATGACCCTTCGGCGCTTTTTCCACCATCAGAACATTCGCACCGGCATCAGCAGCAGCGATCGCCGCATTCGCACCAGCACTGCCGTAGCCAATAACAACCACATCATACATACCATCCCATGCAATGGTATCCGCATAGGTATAGTCGAGGGTCTCCGCGCCCGCAACAGCAGTCATGCTGATCAGCATGCACACTGTAAGCAGAATAGACATCAGTTTCTTCATCTTTTTTCCTCCACTTCTTTTTACTCTGTCCTGTTCTTTTGAACATTGTTTAAATATATTATATTCATGTTCACCCCGCTTGTCAATGTTTATTTTTGAACAATGTTCAATTTTTCTATATCATGTCCATTTCTTGCATCAATCTGTCAATCATGCTATAATAAAACATCATCTTTGATTCTTGGAGGATACCGTGAATCCCATCTCAAAAAAGCAACAGATCACTGACTGCCTGCAGGCTATGATCAATCAGCATGGTTTTGAAAACATCTCCGTAGAAATGCTCTGCAAGGAAGCAAGCGTCAGCCGCGGCACGTTCTATTATTATTTTAAGAACAAAGAAGAGGTTCTTGTCAGCCTGTATCATACCGCCCATGTATACACGCCTGCACGGATGGCGTGGGCACTGAGCGCACCATCCGATTGGGAAAAGGTTTTGCGCCTGCACTGCTGTCATCCCATTCATGTCATGGAAAATGGCGGTATTGATGCTCTGCGTCATCGCACGCGCCATATTCTCCTCGGTGAAATGCCGACGGATGAAGCCAGCTATCAGCAAACGCTGGAGATTATTTCTCCCTTTATTCTCAAAGCTCAGGCAAATGGGGAAATCCTCAATCCCGCTGCACCCGAACAGTTCAACCGCGTAACTGGCACGCTGCAGCGTGGCATGATGGACAACTGGTGCATTTCCAACGGGGATTTCGATCTGATTGATCGTCTGTGCGAATGCCTTGAAACAATTTACAATGTACGTGCAGATCTGCGTGGAAGCCGCCCTGTCTCACCGTATTCACTATAAAACATCCCCCTCTATGAAAAGAGCATCGTTCACGCTCTTCCATAGAGGGGGATGCATTTGTTTTCATCATTTATCCGCTTTATGATTTACTTATTTCTAAACCGTATTTTTCTCCAATCCAAAGAAAGAATTCCAATTCTATTACTCCGCTTTTCAGTTGTTGTACGACCACTCTCTCCACCATCGCTACAAACATCCCAGGATCAAACTCCACATCCGCTTCCTGCTTTTCAAACATCCGCAGGAACAGTGCAATCTGCTTCTTTCTCGTTTCCCGATTGCGCAGTTCTTCGTCGATCTCCTGAATTCTATCTGTCGCCTGTTGATATTCCACACTCAGCGCGTCGTATTCCCGGCGAT
>JAFQIF010000097.1 GCA_017397695.1 Clostridia bacterium | reverse complement strand
CCTGCATGTCGCGGTAATGATTCTCAAGGGTGTTGCACACGCACAGGAACTGCTCGTAGACCTCCGGCAGGACTTCCTGCATCTTGGAGATCGGCATCGGAGTGCGCACGCCGGCGACGACGTCCTCACCCTGCGCGTTCATCAGGAACTCACCCATGAGGCCCTTTTCGCCGGTGGCGGGGTTGCGGGTGAAGGCAACGCCGGTGCCGGAGGTATCGCCCATGTTGCCGAACGCCATCATCTGGACATTGACAGCTGTGCCCCAGGAATACGGAATGTCGTGATCCATGCGGTAGATATTGGCACGCGGGTTATCCCAGCTGCGGAAAACAGCCTTGACCGCGCCGAAAAGCTGCTCCTTGGGATCGGACGGGAAATCGGTGCCCAGCTTGCTCTTATATTCAGCCTTGAACTGCGCACACAGCTCCTTGAGATCCTCGGCAGTCAGATCGACGTCCAGCGTGACGCCCTTGGCTTCCTTCATCTCGTCGATGAGCTTCTCGAAGTACTTCTTGCCGACTTCCATAACGACGTCGGAGTACATCTGGATGAAACGGCGATAGCAGTCCCACGCCCAGCGCGGATTGCCGGACTTGATCGCCATAACGTTGACAACTTCCTCGTTGAGGCCCAGGTTCAGGATGGTATCCATCATGCCCGGCATGGAGGCACGAGCGCCACTGCGAACGGAAACCAGGAGCGGATTCTCCAGATCGCCGAACTTCTTGCCGGTGATTTCTTCCATCTTGGCAATGTTTTCCATGATTTCGGCCTGAATGTCGTCGTTGATACGACGGCCGTCCTCATAGTACTTGGTGCAAGCCTCGGTAGAAATGGTGAAACCCTGCGGAACCGGGAGACCGATCTTGGTCATTTCCGCGAGGTTCGCGCCCTTGCCACCGAGCGTGTTGCGCATGCTGGCGTCGCCTTCCTTAAAGAGGTAAACGTACTTCATGCTGCCTAGTCCTCCTTCAAAGGTAATATATTCCTGCAATTCTACAACTAAAAATGCAGGGTAAAGTCAAATGGAGCGACCGTGTATACATGGTCACACATAGATTATTATACGGCTTTTTCAGTCATTTGGCAATGTTTTTCTGTAATTTTTGTGCACAGATTTCACCGCGTCCATCTATACGGAACAGCAGGGCTTATTCATTGCATATCGCAAAGGTTTGTCTGAATCTTCTCATTCTGCATCAATTTCTGGCAAAATATGCACCTTGCCTGTCAAATCGCTGACAAGCAGCGTATACAATCTTCCTGTACTCATCATTATATACAGAATTTTTAGAAATATCCAGAAATGCATCGCGCGTGCGCGCCAGCAATCTGGAATCGGAAGAGAGCATCAGCGCAGGCATCTGCGGCTCTCCATGCTGCCTTGTGCCAAAGAACTCTCCTGCCCCGCGCAGCTCCAGATCCTTCTGAGCGACGATAAAACCATCACAAGTAGACACCAGCGTTTTCAGCCGCTCGTTGGGCTGCGCCATCAGGAAGCACCAGCTCTCCTGCGCACCGCGTCCTACGCGTCCGCGCAGCTGATGAAGCTGAGCCAGTCCGAAGCGCTCTGCTCCCTCAATGACCATTACTGTCGCGCGCGGTACATTGACGCCAACCTCAATTACCGTTGTCGCGACGAGTACATTCGTTTCTCCTGCGTAAAAACGCTCCAGTGTTTCTTCTTTTTCGCGCTTGCTCATTCTGCCGTGTACAAGACCAACACTCAACGGCGCAAGCGCCTCCTTCAGTTCGCACTGTACCTGCGATGCGCTGCGCAAATCCGGATCCTCCATCTCCTGCTCACCCACCAGCGGACAGACAACATACGTCTGGAATCCCAATGCAGCCTGTGTACGGATAAATGCATACATACCTTCCCGCTTTTCTTCTGGCACAATACGCGTACGCACAGGCGTACGCCCCGGTGGAAGCTCATCGACAATGGAAAGATCGAGATCGCCGTAAAGAACCAGCGACAGTGAACGCGGAATCGGCGTAGCGCTCATCACCATGACATGCGGAGAAAAGCCCTTTCCTTCCAGCATGGTGCGCTGCCGGACGCCAAATCGATGCTGCTCATCGGTAATCACCAGACGAAGATCTTCAAATTCCATTCCTTCCGAGATCAGCGCGTGCGTACCGATTATCACCCGCCACTCACCCGAAGCAACAGCTTGCCTAGCACGCCGCTTTTCGGCAGCAGTCATATGTCCGGTAACCAAACCGCAGGAGATACCCAACGGAGCAAGCATTTCAACCGCACTTCTGTAATGCTGCGCAGCAAGGATCTCCGTCGGCGCCATCAGCGCCCCCTGAGCGCCCGCGCGCACGCACAGATAAAGCGCGCAAAAAGCGATCAATGTCTTGCCACAGCCTACATCTCCCTGAACCATGCGCGCCATGGCCTCAGACTTGCGCAGATCCTGCGCAATCTCGGCAATGACGCAGCGCTGTGCATTCGTTGGATCAAACGGTAAGTCCTGAAGGAATTCTTCAATCCAATAATCCCTTACGGCAAGCGGCTTCGCCTCTCTGCGCGCACCGGCAGCCCCTGCAATACCGGCCTGGAACAGCAGGAGCTCTTCAAATGCCAGGCGTTCCTTCGCCTTGGCCAGCATATCGAAATCCGTCGGAAAGTGCGCCTGCTCCAGAGCTTGGCGTCTGTCCATAAGCCCATAGCGCCGCACAAAGGACTGAGGCAGAACATCTGGCTCATCATACTCATCCAGCAGCAGCCTGACCGCATCACGAAGCGTCTTCTGGCCCACGCCCGGCACAGGCGCATACGAAGGCGAAATACTCCCTGCCTCCTCCAGTGTAGGATTGATTACAAACAAGCCGCTCTTCTTGCGCACACAGCGGCCATAGAGCACAACATGCTGCGTATCAAAGAGCCTGTCTCGCATCCAGGACTGATTGAACCACATGCAGCGGATCTTGCCGTATTCGTCAGCGATTGTCGCCGACACCCACTGCATGCCCCGAACCCGATGAAGAGCTGGCTTACCGGTGACAAAGCCTTCAAAGCATGCCTGCATGCCTTCCGTCATCTGTGCGGGAGAAAGCGGATGCGTCGTATCGCGATAACCTGTAGGAAGGCGCTCGATCAGATCCAGCGAGGAAAGAATACCTTTCTTTTCAAGCGCCTCCAGCCGCTTTGGACCAAAGCCCTTGATTTCGCTAAGCAGACGCATATATGCACCCTCCCTTCATCACAAAAGCCGCGCCCGAACGGACGCGGCATGTTTTCTGTTCAGATCGCCGCTTATTCTGCGGAAATCAGGTAATAATACAGCGGCTGACCGCCATACTGCACTTCGACGTCCAGATCGCCGAAGAGTTCCGCAACCTCAGCGCCCAGCGCCTGCGCATCCTCCTCGGTGGTATCCTGACCATAATAGATGGTGATCAGGGAATCGCCTTCTTCTACGACGTGGCCAACCAGATCGACTGCGATGTCGTGCACATTCTGACCAACGGTCTCAATGCGGCCGTTGTGAATACCGATGATATCGCCTTCCTTGATCTCCTTGTCTTCAAACACGGTATCACGGACAGCAAATGTGATCTGACCGGTTTTCACCTGCTCAGCAGCGGCGGTCATCTCTTCACGATTCTCATCGACGCTCGCCTCCGGATTGAACGCGATCACCGCGCCAATGCCCATGGCGACATTTTTAGTCGGCAGGACGATAACATTGACGTCCTCTGCCAGTTCGGCTGCCTGAGAAGCTGCAAGAATGACGTTGGAGTTGTTGGGCAGAACGATAACATTCTTCGCACCCACGCCATGGATGGCATCGAGTATATCCTCAATGCTCGGGTTCATGGTCTGGCCGCCTTCGACGATATGATCCACACCCAGATCAGTAAAGATGCTGGAGAAACCTTCGCCCAGGGACACGGCAACCATACCGTACTCCTTCTTCGGGGTTTCAGCCTTGGCTGCTTCCTCCTCCAGGCGCTTTTTTTCAGCTTCCTTCTGCGCAGCCTCGGCCTTGGCCATGCGCTCCCTGCGCTCCTCAGCCATGTTATCAATCTTCAGGTTGACCAGATCACCCATCGCGCAGGCCCACTGAATGGCCTTGCCGGGATCATTGGTATGGACATGCACCTTGACGAACTCAAAATCACCCACACACACGACACAGTCGCCGATACGGCCCAGGCGAGTTCGGAACTTGTTGATGTCATCCTCGGTCACGCCTTCGTTCATATCCTGAATAACGAATTCAGTACAGTACTTGAACGTCAGCTCTTCCAGAGACTCATGATCATCCTCGAATTCGAAGGTTGCGGCCCCGCCCACCCCAGCGCTGGTCTCTTCAATCTGCTCGCCATTGAAAGCAGCGCGCCAGCCCTTGAGCACGGTAAGCAGACCCTGTCCGCCGGAGTCAACCACGCCAGCCTGCTTAAGCGCCGGAAGCATGTCCGGAGTCTTCTCCAGAATCGCCTCGCCGCTGCGGATCATCTTATCAAGAACCTCGGCAACGGTACGCGGCTTCTTGGTCACGTAGCGCTGCGTATCCTCAGCAATCACGCGGATTACGGTGAGGATGGTGCCTTCCTTCGGCTTCATAACCGCCTTATACGCAGTATCCGCACCAGAACGCAGGCCCTTGACAAAAGCCTCGGCATCGATGGTATCGCAGCCCTCAATACCGCGCGAGAAGCCGCGCAGGATCTGGGACAAGATAACGCCGGAATTGCCGCGGGCACCCTCGAGCGCACCGCGAGCCGCCAGAGACGCCAGCTTGGCCGCACTAGGAACATCCTGCGCAGCAATTTCCTTCACCGTGGATTTCATTGTCAGGGACATATTGGTACCCGTGTCGCCGTCCGGCACGGGGAACACGTTCAGCGCGTCAATCGCCTCACGGTTCTGTTCAAGCAGGTTCGCTCCCGCGATAATCATCTCTTTCAGAAGCAACCCGTCAATAGCTTGCTGTGACAAAAATTTCGCCTCCAGTTTACGTCAGGGATCAGACGCGGATACCCTCTACTGAAATATTCACTCTGCGCACTTTAGCGCCCGTCATGTTCTCAATCTTATAGCAGACCTGAGACTTGATGATCTTGCAGACCTCCACGATGGAGATACCGTACTCGACAATGATGTACAGGTCGATGTCGATGCCGCCTTCGGTCACATTGACGCGAACGCCCTTGGTCAGGTTCTCCCTGCCCAGCCACTCGACAAAGCCATCTTTTGCACGCTTGGAAGACATCGCCACGATGCCATAGCATTCCAGCGCAGCATAACCCGCCACCTTCAGCAGGACATCCTCGTTAATCGTAATCTGACCGAGATCGTTGTTGATTTTGCATTCCATGAAAAAACCCTCCTTGCGCAGGGTCATACTGACCCGAAATCTCAATGGATCATTTTACAGTATACAAGAAAGCTTACAATTTTACAAGGATTCCTCGAAAAAATCTGCTGCATATTCTCGGTTTTCTCCCTGTTGAACGGTTTAACAGGCAGTTTTTTTCATTTTATTCAAAACAAAATTTAAAAAACACTTGTCAAATCGGGGTTCAGGTGCTAAAATAATCGTGTTATGACTGTTTACGCACCAGAAGGAGGTGTGATCATGGGTAAGATTTGTGAGGTTTGCCAGAAGGGCGCTATGAGCGGCCACAACGTCAGCCACTCCAACCGCAAGAGCAATCGCGTTTGGCTGCCGAACACTCAGCGTGTTCGCGTGACCGTCGGCGGCACCGTTCGTCATATGAACGTTTGCACCCGTTGCCTGCGCAGCGGCAAGGTCGAGCGTGCTCTGTAATTGTCCATATTGACATGAGGACACCCGGTTTCTTTTCAGAAGCCGGGTGTTTTTATTATTTTCCCCGTTTTGAAAACCAGCGAATCAACACACGCACCGGCTTTGGCGCACGGATGCAGATCATTCTTACGCTCATACCGCTCCTCCTTCCCTAGTCATTAAGCAGCCACAATCCAACTGCCGTCAGAATTACGCCAAGCGTCAGGAGAAAAAACTCCATCGGCAGACACAGAAAAATGATCATTACGCCTGCCAGCGACAACAGGACGCCAAAGCCGCGCCGTCCGCATATTCCGCCTCTGCTCACGATCATCCCTCCTGCATGCATTCTATGTCCGATGCATGCAAAACATCAAAAGAAAAAACGCTTCAGACTAGCATCTGAAGCGTTTTGTTTTCTTTGGGATTACTGCATGACCTTCGGGAAAGTCTCGACCTTCGCCTCGGAAACCCACTGGGTCACAGCAGCATCATACGCAGCGCTCTGCGCCTCGGCAAGCATCTCGTCGTGGATAGCCGTCTTGATTTCATCAGTGAACTCGACCTCACCGCTGGCGATATCACCCGCATACTGCAGGATATGATAGCCGTAGCTCGTCTTCACCAGAT
>JAFQIF010000096.1 GCA_017397695.1 Clostridia bacterium | reverse complement strand
CTTTACAAGGGGCTCGAGCGCGACGGCGACATTGTCGCGCTCGGTGATCTTGATGTATTTACTCATGTCTCAGCCCACAACTTTCGCAATCGCAGCCTTCGCGTCAGCCTTGATCTCGGCCAGATAGCCGGCCACAGCAGCCTCAAAGCCCGGCAGCTCGGCAGTCAAATCGCTGCCCCAGAAATCGACATTGGTCAGCACGGCCTTGGTGATCTCGCCTGCGGTCTTGCCCTGCATGCCCGCGAAGAAGTCCAGCACGAACTGGTCGTCCACGATCGGATACTCGTTACCCAGCGCACGAACGCCGGCGAAGGAGCCGTCTTCCTTCTTCCTGCCGCAGTAGAACGCGATGAACGCAGCCATGGAGAAGGTGAGGATCTTGGGCAGTTCACCCTTGCGCTTCACATACTCCTTGATGGTCGGCAGCACGCGGGCGCGGAACTTGGACTGGCTGTTGAGGGAGATGGAGAGCAGCAGGTGGCGGTTGAAGGGATTCTCAAAGCGCTCGAAGATCGCAGAAGCGAAGGCCTCGAGGTCTTCCTTCGGCAGATCCAGCGTCGGCATGATCTCGTTGAAGAGCGCGTCGGACATATACTTGCGGGTGTCCGGATCGGCCATGCAGTCGCCCACGATTTCGTGGCCGGCCAGGTAAGCGCCCAGCACCATGGAAGTATGCGCGCCGTTGAGCATGCGCACCTTGCGCAGCTTGTACGGGGAGACGTCCTGGGTGAAGACGACGTTGCAGCCGGCCTTCTTGAAGGGCAGCTCGTCCTCGATCCAAGCCGGACCTTCGATGACCCACAGGCCGAACGGCTCAGCGGTATTGAGCATGTTGTCCTTGTAGCCCAGCTCTTCCCAGATGGCTTCCGCCTCGCCGCGCGGATAGCCGGTGACGATACGGTCCACCAGGGTGGAGGTGAAGACGTTCTCTTCCTCGATCCACGCCTTGAACTCGGCAGAGAGGCCCCACTGCTCAGCGGTCTTTAGGCAGCACTCCTTGAGGTTGCGGCCGTTGTAATCGATCAGCTCGCAGGGCAGCAGGATAAAGCCGGTGCCCTTCGCGCCGCCGAAAGCGGTGAAGCGCTCATAGAGCAGGCGGGTCAGCTTACCCGGGAAAGAGGCCCGAGGCTTGTCGTCAAACTGGTCCTTGCCGGTGTAGACGATGCACGCCTCGGTGGTGTTGGAGATGATGAAGCGCATGTCCTTGTTGTGCGCCAGCGCCAGATAGCCCTCAAAATCCTCGTAGGGAGAGATGCCGCGCTTCACGCACTGGATAATGCGGGTATCCTTCATGGCCTGGCCGTCGACCTGGCCGCGCAGAATCTGGGTATACAGGCCGTCCTGCTCATTGAGCATCGGGATCATGCCGCGCTCGATGGGCTGCACAATGACCACGCCGGCGTCCATGCCGGCGGCCTCGTTGGCCTTGTCGATCATCCAGTCGCAAAAGGCGCGCAGGAAACCGCCCTCGCCAAACTGGATCACGCGCTCGGTCTTGGGCGCGATGCCGCGCGTCATATTCAGGGAAGGAAAGGTCTTTGCATTAAGCTGAGTCATGTATTTTCCTCCTATCCAAATGTATCTCATCAGCAGAAAACAGCTATACTTGGTTTGATTATAGCAATTCAATTTTACACGAAAAATACAAAAAACCGTGCTTAGATGATTAAAAAAGCGTCTTAATCTCTGTACTGTTTGGGGCAGGATGATCATTGATGTTACTCTGGTGAAGCAAAATGATAAGCACTTCAGAGAGTGCGCAGCTGCATGATTCCATCATGCGTTTATCAGGGGGGTTGGGGGTTTTGCCCTCAACAAGCAACGCAAGTGGATATCCGCTTACATTGCTTGCGAGTTTTGTCAGGCAATCTTGGTGCGCTGATTTTATGGTTTTCCTGAAAGAAAAAAGAACAGTCAAGCACTTAAACTGTTTGACTGTTCTTGCAGCATTCTATCTCATAACTACTTCATCATTGACAATTTCTTCAGCGGTATTGTGGACTGTGTTCATGGCTCTGACCCATGCGATTTGATCTTGTTCCTTAAGCTGCTCTGTGATTTCTTCTTTCTCAATAAGACGTGTCATAAGGTGATCGAATAATTCCTGTGCTTCGTGGTCAATCCTCAGTAGATAGTTGTTCAGTTTTCCGTTGAGAAGAAGTGTCGAGTACAATAAACGGCGATGATCCTGAAGGTATCGCAGATGCTTTCTTCCCCACCTGCCGATCGGCTTTATTACTGGAAGAGATAAGCACGGAATGTAGTAATCTCCTCGCAATTCGTACCAGAGTCCATTGGAAGAATCGTATATCAGTTTTTCCATTTGGCTATCTCCTTTGCATCATTCATTAGCAGTTGTGTCATGTGGTTTTGAGGTGAATCAGACGCGGCTACAAATTGGCTACAAAAAAGTCGCGGACGCTGAGGAATGGCTGAAATAAGCGGATAATCTGAATGAAAAATGATGAAAAATCAAGGTTTTACATGAGAAAACCAGGTCTGGCGGTAGAGTGGGAATGAAAAGCTTTGTTAAAAAACATCCCGGAAATCCTGCAAGTTCAGGATTTTCCGGGATGTTTCTTTTTGTACAGCTGCAAATTGGATGCAGAGAAGTTTTTTTGTAGCCATCAGCCGGCGGACATCACAGCTGCGCCCATCGGCAAAGAATAGCGTACTCTTCATCTGCCTTACCGGGCCATACGCCCTCCCGCAGGGCACAGAGATGATCGTTGTGCATGCGCAGAAGAGGCAAAAGCGTTTCCCAATCCATGATTCCCTTGCCCAACGGGCGATTCTCCCACTTATTTTCGCTGTTCCAGACGCCGTCCTTGATATGGAGTACGCAGATTCTGTCGCCAAAGGAGGACAGCGCGCGCCTGAGCAAATCGTGCTGAACAGCAGGATCACAGATGCCCGGCGGCACAAGATTTGCCAGATCCAGAATAACGCGCAGATGATCGCTGGGCACATCCGCAAGCAGACGCCGGGTCATCTCCGGCGTAGCGAGCGTATGATAGGCAACGGGCTCAATGCCCACGATGGCGCCGCATGCCTCTGCCGTGGGGACAACGCCGCGCACAAAATCCAGCAGGTGGGCATAAGCGGCCTCACGCTCGGATTCATCATAGACGAAATGTGTCGTTTCCGTGCCCACGCAGCCTGCGCCCAGAATCACGCTGGCGCGCAGCGCGTCGCAGAACTTCTTCTTGGCGGCATTTCTCACATCGTCGTCACAGTCGCTGGCGCTGACATAGCAGCCCATGACGGGAATCTGAATCTGCTGCAACGCAAACGCTGTGCGGATATCAAGAAGCGCCTGATCGGTCATATAGGTTTCAGGGCTCTGCGGAAATGCCTTGCCAAAGGCAAGCTGCGTCGCGCGATAGCCGTGGGCTGCGATTTTCTCTGCCAATGCAGAAGGTTCCATGCGGCCAAAGTCGTGGCCTCTCATGCCGATGATCATGGTGACAATGCCTCCCTTTTTCATTCTTATGGTGAACGAAGAGCTGACCGATTGTTCCTCAGTCAGCTCTGTTGCTTTATATTTGCAGATATCTGCCTTTCTCCCTCAGATTACCATCTCGGTTTTCGCATCGAATAGATAGATGCTCTCTTCGGGGATAGAGAATACAAGCTCGCTTTCAAGCGGCGGAATCTCATGCGGAGAGACCTTTACGATCACCTTGTCTCCGCTGATATCCAGATAGACGTTGGCATTGTCACCAAGCATTTCGGTCAGCTCGACGGCGCCGCTCAGAGCATATTTTGTGCGGTTTTCGCCCAGCACGATTGCCTCAGGCCTGAAACCAAAGATGATCTCCTCACCTTCATATGCATTCTGCTGATCACCGAGCTTTTCACTCAGATCCAGCGTATGCCCGCCGAGCGATACACAGCCGTCCTTGACGGTGCAGCGGATGAAATTCATCGGCGGCTCTCCGATAAAGCCGGCGACAAACATGTTGACGGGGTGGAAATACACGTCGCGCGGTGTGCCGATCTGCTGGACATAGCCGTCCTTCATCACCACGATGCGGTCTGCCATAGTCATGGCCTCCGTCTGATCGTGCGTGACGTAGATCGTCGTGGCGCCTGTTTCCTGATGGATCTGCGTGATTTCCGAACGCATGGTCACGCGCTGCTTGGCGTCCAGATTGGACAGCGGCTCGTCCATCAGGAAGATGCCGACCTTGCGGATGATGGAGCGGCCGACGGCCACGCGCTGGCGCTGTCCGCCGGAAAGCGCACGCGGCATGCGGTCCAGATATTCCGTCAGGCCCAGAATCTTCGCCGTTTTCTGCACGCGCTTATCGATGATGTCCTCATCAACACCCTGCAGGGATAAGCCGAAGGCAAGGTTATCGTAGACCGTCATATGCGGATACAGGGCATAGCTCTGGAAAACCATCGCCACCTCCCGTTCTCTGGGACCCAATTGGTTGGCCAGCTTCCCTTCAATCAGGAATTCGCCCTTGCTGATATCCTCAAGGCCTGCGATCATGCGCAGGGTTGTGGATTTTCCGCAGCCGGAGGGGCCGACAAACACGATAAATTCCCCACGCTCGGCTTCCAGATTAAAATCATGTACAGCATGAAAGCCGTTGGGGTAGATCTTGTTGATATTCCTGAGTGTGAGGTATGCCATGGCGATACGCTCCTTTGCTTGGATTTGATGTGCGATTTCGAAGATAGACAAAACGTCGGTTATTTGCTAAAATTTCTCTTGTAAATTTGTTTTCAATCCGATGAAGAGGTGATATGATGAACAGCATCATTTACGCCGGAAAGCATTTTCTGACTCAGTGTGTCAGCCTGCACAAGCACACCTCATGGGAACTGGTGTACTGCACGGGACGATCCGGGAGGTTCATCTTTGATGGGCTGGAAATCCCCTATGCTGAGGGCGACGTCGTCGTCATTCCGCCTGAAACGCCGCATGAAAACGTCAGTGAAAGCGGCTTTACCAATATTCATCTGAATATCGACGCAGCCATGCTTCCTTTTCACAAACCGGAGATCATCCGTGACGACAGCAATCAGGCCGTTCTGCATCTGTTTTCCGATGCTTACAGCCTTTTCTGCGGTGATCCGGAGCGTAAGGCGGCGCTGCTGGATGCTTACGGCAGCCTGATTGTGCGCTGCATGGCAGCCTATTACACTGCACGGCCGAAGAACAGAATAGCCGAGCAGATTGAGCAGAGCATCGTGCACAACTATGCTAACGCCAACTACGATCTGGACGCCGTGCTGCACGGCATGCCTTACAGCTACGATTATCTGTGCAGGATGCTGCGCAGGGAGCTGGGCATGACGCCGCATAAATACCTGACCAACCTGCGGCTGCAGGCCGCCGAGGGACTTCTGTGCGGCGTGTTCAGCAATGGCAGCATCACCGAGGTTGCGCATCTGTGCGGCTTCCGCAATCCGCTGTACTTTTCCCGCCTTTTCAAGAAGCAGTATGGCGTATCGCCCAAGGAGTATTATCACCAGAAGAGGAAAGCGCAGCAGGACAGCGG
>JAFQIF010000095.1 GCA_017397695.1 Clostridia bacterium | reverse complement strand
GATGACTTCCATGGTGGTGTTGGTCAGATCGGCGCTCACATAGTGGGTCGCGATGCCCGCGGCGTTGATCTTTTCAAAATAGTAGATGGACATGCGCAGGTTCACGTCGCCCACGCCTTCGATGGTCAGGCCAACGGAGTTCTCGCCCGGATCGAACACGCCGTCCTTGCCGGTGCAGTCGTCCTTGAACTTGAGGAGGTAGTTGCCATTGTCAAGGGCATAGACGTTCTTGGTCTTGCCGGTATACACGAGCTTGAGATTTTCCATGATTATAATCTCCTTTTCAGTCATGTCGGATGTGTATGGCAGAATGCCGCACTGCTGATCAGGCGGCGGGTTACGCGTTGTACTTGGCTTCGGCTTCAGCGTTGGCGGCGAGCACCTTGGCGGTGTCTGCAGCGCGCTTTTGCGCCAGCTTGGCGGCGAGCTCATCGTCGCTTACAGCCAGAATCTCCATAGACAGCAAAGCGGCATTGACAGCACCATCCACTGCGACGGTGGCAACCGGGATACCGGAGGGCATCTGAACAGTGGAGAGAAGGGCATCAATGCCGTTTGTAAACGTGGTGGATTTCATCGGAATGCCGATCACCGGCAGGGTGGTGTTGGCGGCAAGGCTGCCGGCCAGGTGCGCGGCCATGCCAGCGGCGGCGATGATCACGCCAAAGCCGTTTTCGCGCGCGGTGGAAGAGAAGGCGTGCGCCTCTTCGGGCGTACGGTGCGCGGAATAAACGTGCACCTCATGCGGCACGCCGAAATCCTGCAGGGTCTTGATGGCCTTTTCGACAACGGGCATGTCGCTTGCGCTGCCCATGATAATGGCCACTTTCTTCATCATAAATACCTCCAGATCAATCGTCAGCGGATGATGAAAAGAAATATCAATGATAGTATAAAGGTGTTGAGTATAAAAGACAATTGGTAAATTAACCGAATATTTAGACGGCGATTGTATTTTTCTTTCGGATAATGTACAAAAAGCGGCCAAAGGCCGCTTTTGTATGCGATAAGAATAGTTCTTCAATGAAAAAAGTGTTATTCGATGCGCTTTGAAAGCTGCAGATAGTGCTTGTACAGCGTGGAAAAGCGGCCGGTATATCCATTTTTCCATGGTTTCTTTTTGCCGCAGAAATGCAGAATTGCCGTATGTTCCATGACCCAGTCGATGTCGCAAACACCTGTGCTGGCGAGCAGGTACTCTCTGTATTTGCGCGCATCGTAGTTCCAGAGGCATTCGTCCAGAGCGAGGATATGCTCGCCATAAAGGCCGTTGAGTACATCCTGATCAGGCAGAACCAGCAACGCGTGGTTTTCGCGTACATAGTCGAAAATCACCTGCGGAAAAACCATTTTGCGGATGCGCGGCAAGTTCATCAGCAGAATGCCGGAGTTGAAATATCCCTCGTTTTCATAGGTGGACAGGCGGAGTTTATTGACCGGCGTGGACAGATCCACCAGCCCCTTGTGAATGCAGGCCGCATAGAGATGATCACCCATGTCCGTACCGTAGAGCGGGCAGAGGCTGTTGATCACCAGCGTGTCCGGATCCAGATAGAGGATGCGTTCCAGATCGTCCGGCAGCATTTGCGCGGCAAGCAGGCGGTAATACATTGCGCGGGAATAGTAGCGCAGCGTCGGCGCAGACTCAAACCAGCTTTCGTTGATGGTTACGGGATGCAGCGTAGCGCTGAAACGAGAGCACAGCATGTTTACGGTATCCCAGTCATCCTGCGTCAGGCCGTCGCCTGCCAGGTAGATGTGAAAGGATTCGCCGGGATGATTGATGAACAGAGAGGTAAGCAGAACGCGAAGGGGTTGGAGATAATTGCGGTCAAGCGTCAGAAGAATATTCAATGGATAAAGCCTCCTGAATGTTCGGATGTGTGATTGATATCGATTAGAATGCATACATTGTAGACGCATGCTGCTTTGGATGTAAAGCAGAAATCGGAACGGTTCAGTCGTTTGCTGCACGTATACAATAGAAGATATGGTATAATATGACACAGCTATGCTGGAAGGTATCAGCGGAAGGATGGATGGATTCATGAAGAAAAGGCTTTTGTCCGCGGCAGCGATGCTTGTAATCATTGCGGTGCTTGCTGTCTACCTGAGCAATGGCTATGATGCATCCGCAGGCGCGCAGCGCATGATGGAGAAGAGTACTGATCTGGGCCACGCGCATGCGTTTGTGCCAAAGGAAACCCGCGCTGGACTGATTTTCTATCCCGGCGGCAAGGTGGATCACGCCGCTTATGCGCCGCTGATGCTGGCGCTTCAGGAGCGTGGAATTCTTGCATTGCTGGTGGAAATGCCGCTGGATCTGGCTGTGCTGGATATGAATGCGGCTGACGGTCTGCAGGCGATGTATCCTGATGTGGAGCGATGGATGATCGGCGGGCATTCGCTGGGCGGCGCAATGGCGGCGGGCTATGTGAATAAGCACGCGCAGGATTATGAAGCGCTCGTGCTGCTGGGCGCGTATTCTGCGGCGGATTTGAGCGACACGGCGCTTTCAGTCCTGTCCATATACGGCACGCAGGATGGGGTGCTTAACAGGCAAAAGTACGAGGAATGCCGGAAAAACTATCCTGAAGGCCTGCGTGAGGTCGTGCTGGAGGGCGGTTGTCATGCGAACTTTGGCGACTATGGCGCGCAGAAGGGCGACGGCGTGCCGACGATAAGCAGAGAGGAACAGCTTAAGCGGACTGCGGATGCGATTGCAGCGATGCTGGAATAAACAGACAGATATAAAGAAAGCGGGTGATCGCGCGGATCACTCGCTTTTCTCATGGGATTCGGATGCGTCGGGCGCGGTTGTATCCGCTTTGTCCAGTCTGATCAGCGGCGGTGCTGCGATGGAGCGGATTTGCGCGGCCATGGCGTCGGCTTCGCCGCGGCTCAGATGAGGCTTGCCATCGCCATAGAGCGCGCGGTCGAGCATATCGGCCAGACGGTCGAGCGTGGACAGGCCTTTCTGCGCGAGCAGTATGCCGTGCAGCCTGCGGATGTAGGCGCCGGGGCTTTCGTCTGTGCGCCTGGGCAAGCGCTTGACACGGCAGCAGCGCAGCGCCAGCACGTACAGCCCTTGCGGAGTTTTCCGGTTGGCCCGGTAGCGCAGCTCAAAGGCAATCGTCTGGGCGATATTGTTTGCCCAGGCACGCAGTGTTTCACCGATGCGGCTGGTGCGGGTGATGCGCCTGTGTGATTTGGCTCGGTGTATACGGCCAAACCGTTTGCCGCGCATTGCCCAGATCACAGCAAAGAGGAGCGCGACAGCGCAGGCAGCCAGCAGCCCCATGATCAGATAGGACACCCACTGCGGCGCGGCGCCCAATTCCTCCATGACGACGTCCTGATAGGCAGGAGAATCCTGCTGGGTGATCTGCCGCTGCTCCATCATACGCCGGTTGCCGAACAGATAAGCCAACAGAAAACCGAGCGCCGTCATGGCAGCCATGGCGACACGGCCAAAGAGATCCCAGGCAGCCAGAAACGCATTCACGATGCCGTCTACCCGTCCGCTGCCGAGCACGAGCAGACCGCCTGCCAGCAGCATACACAGCGCCAGCAGCGCGAAGAGCACCAGATAGCCGCCTATTCCCACACCGCGGACGACGCTGTCGCTTTCGCCGCCTGCGCGCAGGCTGGCGGTAAGCAGAAGCGATAAAGCCAGCGCTGCCAGAGCCAACGCTAATGCAGAAGGGATAAACGGCTTGCCCAACCCCTGTGTAGAGGCCATATAGATACCGGTGCACAGGATGAGCGTGTCGCTGAGCCGGACGAACACATTGGATCCCGGTTCTTTGCGGCAGGCGAGAGCGCCTGTCAGGCCGCTCAGCCAGATGCACAGGCGCAGAAAGATGAGAAAGCCGCTGCTGGCCGGGGTGAAGACTGTGCGCGCAGCAATCTGCTCGCTGCCCCAAAACAGCATAGCAGCGTTAAGCAGCAGGAACAGCAGAAGGGGTGGATCGTGGCGGATGAGAAGCTCGTTGAGGACTGCCTGTGCAAGCAGCAGCGTGCCCCAGGATACAAACGCCAGAAAGACCGTGCGCGGCATGTCGTACAGGGTGAGCATCAGCGCGATAGCCAGCGCGCCGAAGGCGGCGGTGATCAGCGCAGAAACGAAGCTGCGCGCAATACCGGTAAGGGTTTCCTTCATGCGCCGCCTCCTTCCTGCGGATTCGCTGAAAGCGCGCCGCACAGATCGCTGAGCAGCAGGCATTCCAATTCGCCTGTGCGCTGGGTTTGTTCGTCGCGCAGGCAGGCGATGGCGCGCAGACGCGTGCAGCTGAGCGCCTCCATGTCGGCGCTGACCGTCGGCGAATCGGAATATGCGCAAAGCTGAATCATGCCCAGCTTTCTGCGAAGGCGGCGGATTTCGTCGGCGGGGAGCTGCGTTTCCTGTCCGCGGTAATCGATTTCCGCCAGCGCTTCCAGCGCGATTTGCAGCGACGTTTCGCTGCAGCCGGGCGGCAGTACGACGGGTTCGCGCTCGGCATAGCCGGGCACGATCAGCGCAAAGCGCAGGCCCTGTTCAAAGAGCGCACGGATACAGGATGCGGCGACGCAGAGCAATTCCTCAAGCGCCTTTTCGCGCAGAACGATGCGGGTTTCCTTTGTGTCGCGCGTGGTGGTATAGGTTTCGACATAGCGAAAGGAAAACAGATCAATCAGAAACGTGATGCAGCCGGGTGTGATGGTTTCGTATTGATTGACCTCCATCCGGCCCGACATGGCCAGATATCGCCAGTTGATGCGCTTCATGGGATCGCCATGCTGATAGGGGCGGCTGCTTTTGAGCAGGGTGATGTCCTCGGTCTGTCCGCGGGCGCCTGCTTCTGCCAGCGTGATCAGCCGGGTAAAGGGGCGGATATCCACCGGAACCAGCCGTGGATAGACGATAAGGCGTACGGGAGGCTCGACGGCTTCGTCGCAATATGCTGCCGCCATGCCCAAACCATCGCCTACCTGCAAGCGGATTTTGTCAATGGTCACTACGCCGCGGCGGAGCGTTTCCAGCGTCTCCGTGCAGGTGATTTCCTGCTGCCACAGCAGCCAGGCAAAGCGCTCCTGCAGGGCGTATTTCGGCTTTTCGTAGGGGCCGGTTTCCAACTGGGCATGCTCGTCGCCCTCGCGGCGCAGGATCAGCCGCTCGCCCAAAGGCACGGTTACATCCAACCAGACCAGCGGAAAGAGGCTCCGGCTGCGCACGGTGAGCGTCAGGGGAAGCGTTTCGCCTGCGTGGCAGGCGGTCTGTCCCTCGCCGAGGGATGCCGTTGTCTTTGCGAGCACGTTTCTGCTCCACAGGCATGCGCCCAGGCACAAAAGCAGCACCAACAGCAGGAACGCTGCAATCAGCGTTGCGCCAAAGTATACGCTTGCGATGACCAGGACGAGCAGGCATATCAGCCCCGGCCATGAGGCAAAGATGCTGCTGTTATGCATGACGGCCAAACAGCTCCTTCTGTGTCGGCGGAATGGTCGTGCCTTCAAGGATTTCGCTGAGCACATCCTCAGAAGCGCGCTTTTTGAGGCGCGCGTCGCTGGTGAGCGTGATGCGGTGGTTCATGACCGGATTGAAGATGGTCTGGATATCCTCCGGGATCACGAAGCTGCGGCCCTGCATTGCTGCCCAGGCCTTGGAACCCTGATACAGCGTGCGCGAAGCACGCGGGCTTGCGCCGACTTTGATCTGCGGATGGCTGCGGGTTTTCTGCACGAGCTGAACAATATAGCTGCTGACGGCGTCCGATACCGTGACTTTGGCGATTTCGCCGCGAAGCACACGCAGCATTTCGGGATTAGCGATGGTTTGCACCTCTTCATACGGCGTTCGGTCGCCCAGATGGGCGAGGATAGCGACTTCCTCATCCTGCGTGGGATAGCCCATCGACAGGCGCAGGAAAAAGCGGTCCATCTGCGCAGCGGGCAGCATGAATGTGCTCTCATGTTCCACCGGATTCTGCGTGGCAAGCACGAAGAAGGGGTCCGGCAAAGGCAGGCTCACGCCGTCAATGGTCGTTTGGCGCTCTTCCATGGCTTCCAGCAGCGCTGCCTGCGTGCGCGGGATGGCCCGGTTGATCTCATCTGCCAGCAGGATGTTGGTGTGCACCGGGCCGCGCTTGAGTTCGAAATCGCCCGCCTTCTGGTTGTAGATCATCATGCCCACGATATCGCTGGGCAGCAGATCGGGCGTGAACTGCAGCCGTCTGAAATCGCAGCCCAGTGCGATGGACAGCGTGCGCACCAGCGTGGTTTTGCCGCTGCCGGGCAGGTCGCTGAGCAGCACATGGCCGCCGGAGAAAATGGACATGAGAATCAGATCGATCTGAAGCTGCTTACCTACGATAATCTTCTGGGTTTCCTTCCGCAGACGGGCGGCAATGCTTGCGATGTTTTCCATGTATTTCGTCCCTTCTTAAAACGGCCGGATGGCCGCGATGCATTCTTGTGAATATTATAAAATACTGAGCGCACACGCGCAAGTGAAGGATCGTACACAGAGAAAAAACCCCATGAACGGATGTTCATAGGGTTTCCATGTGTGGTTGCTTAAAACCGGCGCGAAGCAAAGATGGGGGTCCGGGGGATAAGTCCCCCGGGCAGGTTTGGGCGGCAGCCCAATGTTTCCTGCCTTAAAGCACCTTCTCCAGGAACACTTTCGCTCTGTCAGACTTGGGCGTGGAGAAGAAGATTTCCGGCGGCGCGTCCTCGATGAGCACACCCTGATCCAGGAAGCAGATGCGGTCGGATACCTCGCGGGCAAAACCCATCTCGTGCGTCACCAGCAGCATCGTCATGCCCGAGCCTGCCAGCGTCTTGATGACGTCCAGCACCTCTTTGACCATCTCTGGGTCAAGCGCGGAGGTCGGCTCGTCAAAGAGCATGACGTCCGGCTCCATCGCAAGCGCACGGGCGATGGCCACGCGCTGCGTCTGGCCGCCGGAAAGCGTGCCGGGATAGACGTCAATCTTGTCGAGCATGCCGACGCTCTCCAGCAGCTTTTTCGCGCGTTCAACGGCGACTTCGCGGATTTCCTTTTTGACCGTCATCGGCGCATAGATCATGTTCTCCAGCACGGTCTTGTGCGGAAAGAGATTAAAATGCTGAAACACCATGCCGACACGGCGGCGCAGGGTGTAGGGATCCTGATAGTGCGCCTTGATGATGTCCTGCGCGTTTTCGCCCGGATGCATGCTCATGTCCGGCTGGGTGATCAGCTTGCCATCGACCCAGATTTCGCCCGCCGTAGCGGTCTCCAGCAGGTTGATAGAGCGCAGCAGGGTGGACTTGCCGGAACCGGACGGACCGATGATCGATACGACGTCGCCCTTGCTTACGTGCAGATCGATGCCCTGAAGCACCTTGAGAGAGCCGAAGGACTTGTGCAGCTTTTTAACGTCGATCACTCTTGTTCACCCACCTTTCAAGCAGCTTGCCCAGGAACGACAGCGCCATGACCAGAATGTAGTAGAAAACGGCGATGGCGAAGAAGGGCTCAAATGCGCGGTACGTGCGGGACTGAATCAGCTGACCCACGCGCAGAATATCGACCAGACCAATGGACGCGATAAGCGTCGTATTCTTGAGCAGGCTGATGAATTCATTGACCAGAGACGGCATGACGCTCTTGATCGCCTGCGGCAGGATGATGTCCTTCATCATCGGGACATACTTCACGCCCAGCGCCATGGCTGCCTCGTACTGGCCCTTATCGATCGCCCTGATGCCGCCGCGCATGCTCTCGGAGATGTATGCAGCGGAGTTCATGGAGAAGACAAGCGTACCTGCGGTGAACGCGGTGAACTTGACCGGCAGCACAAGCGGCACGCCGAAGTACATCATAAATACCTGAACCATCAACGGCACGCCGCGGAAGATGGAGGTGTAGAACGAGGCGAACCACTCAAGCGGCTTGATATTGCTGATTTTGAACAGAGAAAGCGGAATGGAGAAGAGCAGGCCCAGCAGCAGGGAGCAGATGGTGACCTTGAGCGTCACCAGCAGCGCATTGCCAAAGTCGGGCAGATACTGAATGAGAATGGAAAAGTCTAGCTGCACGGAGCGATTCCTCCTTGATCAGAATGAATTGGTGCGTTTATAGGAATTTGCCTGAACATACACAGAGGCACTTGCCGCCAAGCGGTAAGTGCCGTCTGCTGATTACAGAAATACGGGGATCAGTACAGCCAGTACTGAACGAGCTTCTCCATTTCGCCGGAGTCGATCATTTCCTGGATTGCGGTGTCGACGAGCGCGACCAGCTCGCTGCCCTTCGGGAAGGCAATGTTGTACTTGTCGGCCACGCCTTCGCTGTCGAGCACGAAGTACTTGAGCATCGGGGTGCCGTCGGCGTTAAACATGGTGTTGGCCAGCTTCTTGGAGCCATTGATGGAGGTGAGGCCGGCGACGACGCCGTCAGAAGCCTGTGCGACAGCGGTACCGACCGCAGCCTGGCCCTGATAGGTCTTGAGCGTTGCGCCTTCGATGCCTTCGATCAGCATCTCATAGGTCGTGCCCTGGGAGCAGCAGACGATCTGGCCCTTGAGGTCTTCGTAAGAAGCGATCTCGGAGGCAATCGGAACGACGCAGCCCACATCGGTGGTCACATAGGTCATGGAGAAATCGACGACCTGCGCGCGCTCCTCGGTGTAGCTCATGCCGGAGATGACGAAATCGGCGTTGCCGGTCTGCAGGGAGCCGATCAGGGAAGAGAAGGACATCGGAACGATTTCAAAATCAAAACCAAGCTTCTCGCTCAGGCTCTTGATGATGTCGATATCCAGACCTTCGTAGCCGGTCGGATCAGTCTCGGAGATGGTCTCAAAGTACATGAAGTCCGGGCTCATGGCAATCTTGAGCGTCTGGCCGGCGAGGGGCTTGTCCTCCGCCATCGCGGTGCAGCCCAGCACGAGCATCAGCGCCAGCAGGCAGACAAAAATCTTCTTCATAACAAATTCCTCCGTTATTCTTCATGATTCACATCATATGGAAATGGAATGTTTGACTATCATAGCAGAACTCCATGGCTTTGTCAAGACGGAGTATGCATATTTATCCGAATGTATCGTGAATATTCTTAGGATTTTATGCATAAATAATGCATAAATATGGTTTTATGCAAAAAACCCGTGAACGAATGTTCACGGGGAAACAAATATATCGCTGCTTCAAGCCGCCGTGGAGAGAAGAAGAGGTCTGGAGATAAAATCCCCAGGTGAGGTTTGGGGCCTGCGGCTCCAACGTCCTTACTTCTGCCCGTAATACGCGTTCGGGCCGTGCTTGCGCATGTAGTGCTTGTTGACGATGTGCTGCGGCGCGGGCGCGGCAGTCGGCTTGACCATACGGGTATAGGTGGCCATCTTGGCGACTTCCTCGAGCACGACGGCGTGATAAACCGCCTGCGCCGGGCTCTTGCCCCAGGAGAACGGACCGTGGCTGTGGCAGATGACGCCCGGCACGGCGACCGGATCGAGATTGCGCTTGGTAAACTCTTCGATGATGACGGTGCCGGTGTTCTTCTCGTAGCCGTCGTCCAGCTCGGCCTGGGTCAGATGGCGCGCGCAGGGCACCGGGCCGTAGAAGTAGTCGGCGTGCGTGGTGCCGTAGCAGGGGATGTCCTCACCGGCCTGCGCCCAGCCCACGGCGTACGGGCTGTGGGTATGCACGATGCCGCCCAGCTGCGGGAATGCCTTGTAGAGCTCAACGTGCGTTTTTGTGTCAGAAGAGGGATTGAGATTGCCCTCGACGACCTCGTTGTTCAGGTTCACCACAACCAGATGCTCCGGGGTGAGATCCTCGTATTCCACGCCGGAGGGCTTGATGACGACCAGGCCGCTCTCGCGATCGATACCGGAGACGTTGCCCCAGGTGTAGGTGACCAGACCGCGGCGGGGAAGTTCCATGTTGGCTTCGTAAACGAGTTTCTTGAGATTCTCAAGCATGGGAAGAATCCTGCCTTTCTGTAGCTTAAAAGAAACCGCAGGCAGACGGCTTCCGCCTGCCTGCGGTAAAAAGTGATTCTGGAATTCTTAAGCACCACGAATCGCCTTATTCCTGCAACGGCAGGGCATCAGAGGGCCTGTCGCCCGAATGATGCCGTTAGAAGCCAGGCGAAGCGTAAGGGGTGTGGGCACAGCCCACAGCAAGGCGAAGCGTAGCGAAGAAGGCCTCAGGCCTTGAGTTTCCAGGCGAGATCGGCCAGGAACAGATCCTGCTCGAGCTTCTCGACGGTGGTATCCTTGTTGATATGCACGAACTCGATGTCCATCATGCGGGCCCAGTCGCGCATCTGCTCGGCGGTCACATCGTAAGAGAGCACGGTGTGGTGCGCGCCGCCGGCGGTGATCCAGCACTCCACGCCGGTGGTCAGGTTCGGCATGGCCTCCCACATGACGCGGGCGGTCGGCAGGTTCGGCATCTCCATGATGGGCTTTACAGCCTTGATGTCCTGGCAGATCAGGCGCAGGCGGCCGCCCATATCGATCAGGCTGACGACGATTGCATCGCCCTCACGGCCTTCGAAGACCAGACGGGCCGGATCCTTCTCGTTCATGCCGATGCCCAGATGATGGGTCTCAATGCGCGGCTTGCCTTCGGCCAGCGTCGGGCAGACCTCGAGCATGTGCGCGCCAAGAGACAGCTTATTTCCCTCGACGAGGTGATAGGTGTAGTCCTCCATGAAGGTGGTGCCGCCGGTCATGCCCTCGGCCATCGCCTTCATGATGGAGGTCATCGCGGAAACCTTCCAGTCGCCCTCGCCGCCGTAGCCGTAGCCCTTTGCCATCAGG
>JAFQIF010000094.1 GCA_017397695.1 Clostridia bacterium | reverse complement strand
GATTCTGACACAGCTTTGAAAGAATTTGTGTAGTCTGAGAAATTCTTTCAATCTGTACCGGAATCGTAATTGTCGCCTTCGGCTTCGCTCCGATTCTTGCTTTTTTCTTCGATTGGGTTACGTTGGGGATTTCATCCCCAAACCCCTGACAAGGGATTTCATCCCTTGACCCTTCTTCGCTTCGCGGCGGCTTGAAGCTGCCTTAATGAACTTTCTATCCCTTTTGCGCACGAAAAAAGCTGCGGAGTTTTCTCCGCAGCCCGGCCATTCATTTTGCCGCCTCATACACCACCGTCACGCCCGCGCTCACGCTGACGCTGCCCGAGCGGATTCCCGTTCCCGCGCTCTGCTTGCGCAGCATCGCCATATCCGCCGATGCATTCACCGCATAGCCCTCGTTATGTCCGCCATTCTCTGTAATGCTCTGAATCCCCGTGATAATCATGCCGCCGGTCTGCGCCATGCGCAGCGCCTTTGCTTCTGCACGCGCAATCGCCAGCTCCAGTGCCTGCTGATACAGTTCGCTCCTGGCCGATACATCGTAGTTCACACTGTAGATATTGGTGAAGCCGCTGTCCGTCAGCGCGCCGATCACGCTGTCGAGCATCTCCACGTCGCGGCAGGTAATCTCCAGCGTATGGTTGGCCTCATAGCCTGTCAGCGTGTTCGTATCGTAATTGTAGCGCGGATGATACGAATAATTGGTGGTCACCATATCCTCATCCAGCACGCCCAGATCCAGCAGCTTGCCCGTCGCAGTCTCCACAATCACGCCCATCTCATCCTGCGCTGCACCTACGCTGCCGGCCGTCACCGATGCATTGGCTGTTACCGTGACGATATCCGGCTCTGCATTCACCTGCGCCGTACCCTGAACGGTGATCTTCGCGGTACCCATCATCATCTCCGGCGCGGGGGTATATACTGGGGTCTGCGCCAGCGCCGCGCCTACGCTGCCGATCATCATCACAGCAGCAAGCACTGCCGCACACATTCTCTTGTTCATCGGAAATCCCTCCTCAGTTTTCATGTACACCCAATAGACGCGCTGCATGCAGCTTTTCTTCCCACTATTTCCCGAATTCACAATCTCTTCACATTCTTTTCCCAAAACAGGAAAACGGACGGCTCTGACGAACCGTCCGTGTACATATGCAATCAGGCCTCGATGATGCTCTTGCCCGTCATCTCCGCCGGAACCGGCAGGCCAATGTAGGGCAGCATGGTCGGCGCGATGTCGGCCAGGCAGCCGCCCTTGCGCAGGGTCACATCGCCCACGCCCGCAGCCAGGAACGGCACGACGTTGGTGGTGTGCGCGGTGAAGGGAGAACCGTCCTCGTTCTTCATCTTGTCAGCGTTGCCGTGGTCCGCGGTCAGGAACATGCAGCCGCCCATTTCCTTGGTGGCCTCCCAGACCTTGCCCACGCATGCGTCGACAGCCTCGACAGCCTTCACAGCCGCCTCGAACACGCCGGTATGGCCGACCATGTCGCAGTTGGCGAAGTTGAGGATGACGACGTCGTACTTGCCGCTCTTGATGCGCGCAGCGCACTCGTCAGCAACTTCGTAGGCGCTCATCTCCGGCTTGAGATCGTAGGTCGCAACCTTCGGGGACGGAATAACCATGCGGTCCTCGCCCTCGCACGGCGCCTCGCGACCGCCGTTGAAGAAGAAGGTCACGTGCGCATACTTCTCAGTCTCGGCGATGCGCAGCTGGGTCTTGCCGTTGGCAGCAAGATACTCGCCCAGCACGTTCGTCAGCGGAACCGGCGGATAAGCGACCTCGACGTTCGGCATGGTCTTGTCGTACTCAGCCATGCAGACATACTGCACCGGGAAGCGGCCAAAGCGGCGTTCAAAGCCGGTGAAGGCGTCGTCCACGAAGGTACGGGTGATCTCACGCGCGCGGTCCGGACGGAAGTTGAGGAAGACGACGGTATCGCCTTCGGAGACGCGGCCGCCTTCGCAGGTCACGCACGGAAGGACGAACTCGTCGGTCACGCCGGCAGCGTAGGTCTTCTCCATGCACTCCTGCCAGGAAGCAGCCTTCTCGCCCTCGCCGTAAACGAACGCGGCATACGCCTTCTCGACGCGATCCCAGTTGGAGTCGCGGTCCATGGCGTAGTAGCGGCCGGTGACGGTCGCAATCTCGCCCAGCTGGATCTCGTCCATCTTCTTCTGCAGGTCGGAAAGGAAGCCGGCGCCGCTCTTCGGGTCGGTATCACGGCCGTCCATAATCGCATGGACATAGACCTTCGTAGCGCCCAGGTGCTTGGCCAGATCGAGCAGACCGAAGAGATGCTCAATATGGCTGTGCACACCGCCGGTGCCCTGCAGACCCATGAAGTGGATCGCCTTGCCCGCGTCGATGGCAGCCTTCATGTTGCGAACGAGCACGTCGTTCTCCTTCATGGTGCCGTCCATGATGGACTTGGTGATCAGGGTCAGCTGCTGATAGACGATGCGGCCCGCACCGATATTGGTGTGGCCGACCTCGCTGTTGCCCATCTGGCCGTTGGGCAGGCCGACAGCCATGCCGGAGGCGTCGATGGTGGTATAGGGATAATTGGCAAACAGCGCATCCAGATTCGGCTTGTTCGCCGCGGCGATGGCATTGCCCTCGTCGACTTCCGGCATGCCGTAACCATCCATGATGCAAAGCAGAACGGGTTTCTTGGACATGGTAAAAACTCCTTCTGTTACAGAATCAGGGCGGAGCAGAGCCCCGCCCCTACATTTTTCACCTCAACCCTCCGCCTATTTCGCGCTTATTCTTGCGAAACAGTATCGGAGGGCCTTCCGCCCGAACGATACGCCTTCAAACAGGCGCGAAGCGCAGGCGGAGGCGGCCACTGGCCGCTTATTTGTCGAAGTTGACGACCTGGGAGAAGTCCACAGCCTTCAGGGACGCGCCGCCGATAAGGCCGCCGTCGATCTCCGGCTGAGCCATCAGGCCCTTGCAGTTCTTCGGGTTCATGGAGCCGCCGTACTGGATGCGGACTTCGTCGGCGGCATCGCCGTAGACGCCGCGGATGGCTTCACGGATGACGCCGATGGTCTCGTTCGCCTGCTCGTCGGTAGCGGTGAGGCCGGTGCCGATGGCCCAAACCGGCTCATAAGCGATAACAACATCCTTCACCTGCTCGGCGGTCAGGCCGGTCAGGGCGATCAGGGTCTGATAGGCGACCAGCGCGTTGGTGTAGCCAGCCTCGCGCTCTTCCTTCTTCTCGCCGACGCACACGATCGGGGTCAGGCCCGCCTCAACAGCGGCCAGGGTGCGCAGGTTCACGGTCGCATCGGTCTCGCCGAAGTACTGACGGCGCTCGCTGTGGCCCAGGATAACATACTCCACACCGCACTCCTTGAGCATCGCAGCGCTCAGCTCGCCGGTGTAGGCGCCGTTGGCCTTCCAGTGCATGTTCTGCGCGCCCAGCTTGATGTTGGTGCCCTTGATAACCTCGGCAACGGCCGCAAAATTGACAGCCGGCACGCCCACAACAACGTCACAGCAGGCGTCCTTCACCAGCGGGATCAGCTCGGTAACGAGCGCCGCGGCTTCGGACGGGGTCTTGTTCATCTTCCAGTTACCGGCAATAATCGGCTTACGCATAATCGTAATCTCCTTTAATTCTTATCATAAGATAAGACCCGGCACGGCCATATGGCCGGCCGGGGCAGTTGTTTTGCTATGTTGCTTATATCGCTCCGGGGGATGCATGAAGGGGGTGTCCCCCTTCATATGAAATCCGCAGCAGCCGTTACCCAGATGGGTCTGGCCGATCGTATGAGCCACATCTCCACCGGCGGCGGCGCATCTCTCGAGTTCCTCGAGGGCAAGGAGCTGCCCGGCGTTGCTGCGCTGAACGACAAGTAAGATAAACTTTATGCACTTTAGCGCTCTGCGTCATATTCCTGTCGCAGAGCGCTTCGTGCGATATTGACAAGAAAATAACACCAACACAATTGGAGGTTTAACCTATGAGAAAGCCGATCATGGCGGGTCACTGGAAGATGAACAAGCTCCCCTGCGAGGGCTCTGCACTGGTTGAAGAGCTGAAGGCCAAGGTTGCCGACGCCAAGTGCGACGTAGTCGTGTGCGTTCCCTTTGTGGACCTGTGCGCGGTCGTGAAGGCTTGCGAGGGCACCAACATCAAGGTTGGCGCACAGAACATGCACTGGGCTCCCTCCGGCGCTTACACCGGCGAGATCGCTGCCAATATGCTGGTAGATGCCGGCTGCAAGTATGTCATCATCGGTCACTCCGAGCGCCGTGCTATGGGTGAGACCGATGCCGACGTCAATGCCAAGGTTCTGGCCGCTCTGGAAGCCGGTCTGGTG
>JAFQIF010000093.1 GCA_017397695.1 Clostridia bacterium | reverse complement strand
GAGGAAGTACTTGAGGTTGGCCCAGAGCTTCTCATGGTCGACATCGGCGTAAGCCTTGAACAGTACGTCAAGCTTGGCCATACGCTCCGGCTCCCAGCCCGGGAAGGTCATGTTGTACTTCTCGGTGAAATCCATGATGTACTTCGCCATGGCGTTGTAGTCATCCTGAATCATGTTCTTCTCGTAGAACAGCGCGGTGGAGCCGTCGCCGACCTCATGGAAGAGGTTGGAGCGGGTCCAGTCAAAGATCGGCATGAAGTTATAGCAGATAACCTTAACGCCGAACTTGGAGAGGTTGCGGATGCACTGCTTGTAGTTCTCGATGTACATGTCACGGGTCGGCAGGCCGATCTTGATATCGTCATGCACGTTGACAGACTCGACAACATCCATATTGAAGCCATACGGCTCCAGCTGCTTCTGAACCTCTGCGATCTCTTCGACGGTCCAGATCTCGCCAGGCATCTTGTTATGAAGCGCCCACACGATGCTGGTCACGCCCGGGATCTGCTTGATATGATTGAGGGTAATCTTATCATTTCCCTCGCCATACCAACGGAAACCCATTTGCATCGGCATATGAAATTCCTCCAGTCTTTTGATTCATCCATCTAAACATAGAAGGACGATTTTAGTTAAAATGATTATAACACAAAATCCGGTGTTCTGACAATGCAATGTTTTCAAATTAATTGCACATTACACATTTTTTTGTCGATCAGCGTCTTCCTCTTCGTTTTCCTGCACGCACTCCAGCATCCAGCCAAACTGCGTATCGAAAAGCTGCTTATACACGCCGCCCTCCTCCAGCAGATCCTCATGACGCCCGCACTGGGCAATCACGCCATCGGTAAGCGCCAGGATCTTATCCGCAGCCATAATGGTGGAAAGCCGATGTGCGATGACAATACTGGTGCGCCCCTGCATGAGCGTCTCCAGTGCAGACTGGATAGCGCTTTCAGAGATGGAATCCAGCGCAGAAGTCGCCTCGTCGAGGATCAGAATCTTCGGATCCTTGAGGATCACACGCGCAATAGACAGGCGCTGCTTCTCGCCGCCGGAAAGCTTGAGGCCACGATTACCGACCTGTGTATCGTATCCATCGGGCTGCGCAGCGATGAAGTCATGGATGGACGCGGCCTTACAGGCTGCAATTAGATCTTCCTCCGTCGCATCCGCTTTGGCATAGAGCAGGTTTTCACGGATGGTGCCGTTGAACAGGTATGTATCCTGAGAGACCACGCCGATCTGGCTGCGCAGATATGTGAGGTCAAACTCTCGCACATCCACTCCACCGATCGTTACCCTGCCTCCGTCCACATCCCACAGGCGCGGGATAAAATTGATAATCGTGCTCTTACCGCTGCCGGACGGACCGACGATTGCCGCCATCTCACCGTATTTGACAGTAAAGTCGATGTCATGCAGAATCTCCACATCCTCGGTATAGCCGAAGCGCACATGCTCATAGCGAATATCCGCGCCGGTAAGATCGGGCTTCTTTGCATTCTCCGGAGATTTGATGTCGATCTCACGATCGAAATAATCGAAAATGCGGGTAAAGAGCGCCAGACTGCGCGTAAAATCCACCTGGATATTCAGCAGGGACTCGACAGGACGGTACAGCCTGTTTACCAACGCGACCATTGCCGTGATGGTACCCACAGTGAGCGACGCCTCGCCGCGCGCGATGATCAGGTATCCGCCGGCAAAATAGATCAACAGCGGGCCTACCTGCGTGAAGATGCCCATAAGCAGGCGGAACGTACGGCCGCTGAGCTGCTCCTTGAGTGCAAGGTTGGTCACCTCGCCGTTCACCTTTACAAAACGGTCGTACTCGGTCTGCTCACGCGTAAAGAGCTTGGTGAGCATTGATCCACTGACACTGAGAGTCTCGTTGATGAGCTGGTTGAGTTCATCGTTTTTTGCCTGGCTTTCGGAGAGCAGCTTCCATCGGGTGCGGCCCGCAGAACGCGTAGGCAGGATCAGCAGCGGAATCACCAGAATGCCGACAATTGCCATCTTCCAGTTCATGCCAAAGAGGGCGACCAACGTAGTGATCACAGTTGCCAGGTTGCTGAGGATCGAACTGAGCGTGCCGGAAATGACACTGCTCACACCGCTGACGTCCGTGTTCATGCGGGTGATGATATCTCCCTGCCGCTCGCTGGTGAAAAAGGCATGGCTCATACGCTGCAGATGAGCATACATCTCGTTCTTCATATCAAAGATAATATGCTGGCTGATCCACGCGTTGAGGTACGTGGTCAGAAGCGACACAACCTGAGAAGCAAAGAGCGTGACAAGCGCCGCAAGCAGCAGACGGATCAGCAGCGCCATGCTCTGCCCAACCAGCGCCTCATCGACAATACGGCCTGTGATGATGCTGGGCAGCAGACCCAGCACCGCAGAAAGAATAATCGTGGCAAATACGAGCAAAAACTTCGTCCAGTACGGCGCCAGATAGGACAGAATTCTTCGGATCAGCCCCCAGGTTACATCCGGCAGATTCTCTTTTTCCTGGTCTGTGAGAAAGCCTCGCGGTCCCATCATTCGCTGCATATGCATCATCCTTTATAAAGCATTTGTTCTTTGACAGTATAGCATATTTGACCCTGACAGAAAAGCGGTTCGCACAGAAAAAGCGCCCCGGAACACCGGGGCGCCGCAACGCACGATCGTTTCTCTCAGGCATTCCACACATTCGTCTGTGTCAGAATCCACTGTGCAAGCTGCCCGATTCCCTCACCCGACTTTGCACAGATGCAGATCACCTCAATATCAGGGTTGCGCATCCGTGCATGACGGATTGCCTTGTCCACGTCAAAATCAAAGTACGGCAGCACATCAATCTTATTGATCACCAGCAGGTCGCAGGTTTCATACATCAGCGGGTATTTCAGCGGTTTATCGTCTCCCTCGGGCACGGAAAGGATCGTCATATTCTTCACCGCACCGGTGTCAAACTCAGCCGGGCAAACGAGATTGCCCACATTTTCCAGAACGACCAGATCAAGGCTCTGTGTATCGAGCCCGGCAAGCCCCTGCCGGGTCATATCTGCATCCAAGTGACACATGCCGCCGGTATGAATCTGAATGGCATGAACGCCCGCATCCTGCATAGCCTTTGCGTCGACCGTTGAATCGATATCCGCCTCCATGACCGCCCAGCGCAGCTTTCCTTCCAGCGCTTTGGCCAGCTGAAGCAAGGTGGTGGTCTTTCCTGAGCCCGGCGAGGACATCAGATTCAGCAGAAAAGTCTTTTCCTGTTTGAGCTGCGTGCGAAGGAGATCAGCCTCCCGGTTATTGTCCTCGAAAACGCTCTGCCGGACCTCAATCACATTGATTTCGCTCATTTGTCTTCCTCCTGCCCCATGTGGTTATCCCAAATTTTCAGATCCAGATTGTAATCTTTCTTGAAATATTCGTGAATATCAACGCGCATGGGCATGGTCTGCTTGATCTTGATTGCGTCCTTCGGACAGCGGGACTTACAGATGCCGCATCCTACACAGATTTCCTGAACGATGACCAGCTTGCCATCGACAAAGGACAGCGCCTCTACCGGGCATCCATTCATCGCGGTCATGCATCGGCCGCAGCCCACACACGCTGTTTGATCAACCACAGCCGTCCAACCTGCCGGATGGAAGCGATGACGTTCCTTCTCGGTGGCGTTTCTCGCAAGGCGCATTGCGATGCAGCAGCAGGGACAGCAGAAGCAGATTTCCAGGAACTGATCCATCTGATCATTGCGCACGCCCCAGAGCAGCTGCTCTACTTCAATCCATACTGCCTGTCCCATCAGGCCGCACTCCGCTGCGCGGTCTACACGCGCACTTGCCTCCTCGACAGTCAGCTCTTTGGCAAGGCCATGCTTGACCACCGTTTTACCCACCTCACCAAAGAAGAGGCATGCCACATCCTTGGGATAGTCTTTACAATCGTTTGCCTCGCGACAAAGGCACGTATCCATACCAGCGATATAGGTTGCATGCTGCAGACTGTCCTTGATCAGGTCCATCGGAACGACGACCTTCTCTCCACGATCCGTCACATCGACATTCAGCGGCATCACAAGCGTACTGGTATGCGCCTCCATATCCGGATGAAGCATGATGCCCTTTTTATAAATCAGGGCCTTGATACCGCCCTCTTTCATCCAACCAGAAAAACGAATGAAAAAATGATAGAGCTTTAGCGCTAACGGCCAGATGCTCTTTCGCATGTAGATGACATGCTCTTTGATAAAATTGTAGATGCCCAGACCATTGGGATGATTCTTATACGGCGGAAAGCCGACTTCCTTGCGCGCAAGACGCTCTTCATCCAGATAGAGCACATTCCCCTGCTCGTCAATGTTGCTTTTGTTCTTCTTGACCTCGTTCATATGTCACTCAATACCCAAAGTCCTTAATCTGTAGCCCTCTTCCCGGTACAATTTCCATTTTCAGCTTTGCGCCGCGCATCACGGGATGCCGGTCGACCGCCACAGGAAACAGCTTTTCAAAAAAAGCCGGAACATATCCGGAATCCTCACCCACGGACAGCGTCATATGCCTGACATGTGAAATCCCTCTTTCACCAGCCAAACGGGAAACCATCCCGACTGCCTGGCACAAAACTCCCAGTTCGTGCATATGCTCCCCCTGCCGCATACAGTATTACAACAGAATTATATCAGAGAGCAAGCAAACAGTCAACAATAACCGTTGATAAGTTTTTTAATAACCGATAGATACACAAAAATCCCCGGCAGATTGCTCTGCCGGGGATCGATTCGCTTATTCGCTTAAGCTGAAATTACAGCTGCGGGCCAGCGGCAACCAGGGACTTGCCCTCATCATTGCCGGTGTACTTCACGAAGTTCTTGATGAAGCGGCCAGCCAGATCCTTCGCCTTGGTCTCCCACTCGGAAGCATCGGCGTAGGTGTCGCGCGGGTCGAGGATCGCCGGATTGACGCCCGGCAGAGAGGTCGGAACCTCGAGATTGAACATCGGGATGGTCTTGGTCTCGGCCTTGAGGATGCTGCCGTCGAGGATCGCGTCGATGATGCCGCGGGGATCCTTGATGGTGATACGCTTGCCGGTGCCGTTCCAACCGGTGTTGACCAGGTAAGCCTTCGCGCCGTTGGCTTCCATCTTCTTAACGAGCTCCTCGCCGTACTTGGTCGGATGCAGCTCGAGGAAGGCCTGGCCGAAGCAGGCAGAGAAGGTCGGGGTCGGCTCGGTGATGCCGCGCTCGGTGCCGGCCAGCTTCGCAGTAAAGCCAGACAGGAAGTAGTACTTCGCCTGCTCCGGGGTCAGGATGGAGACCGGCGGGAGGACGCCGAAAGCGTCAGCAGACAGGAAGATAACGTTCTTCGCAGCCGGAGCAGCGGAGACCGGGCGAACGATGTTGTTGATGTGGTTGATCGGGTAAGAAACGCGGGTGTTCTCGGTCACGGACTTGTCGTCGAAATCGATCTTGCCGTTCTCGTCGACGGTCACGTTCTCCAGCAGCGCGTTGCGCT
>JAFQIF010000092.1 GCA_017397695.1 Clostridia bacterium | reverse complement strand
GGCGCCCACCGGGAGATGCTTGACCAGAATGTCAACGCCAAGATGTTCATGCTTACGGTAGGCATAAGCGCTGCCGATGAAGCAGGTCCACACGAAGAGGCCGGTAACGACTTCCTCGGACCACTTGATCGGCATACTGAAGAAGTAACGCATGATGATATTCACATTGACCAGAATAACGCAGGAAAGCAGCGTCATAGAGGTCACGATTGCGTCAAGATTCTTCAGGATCAACTTGAGGGTAATCTTTTTTTTCATCCGTTGAACCTCAATTGTTATGTCTCAGAAGACGGACTGCCCGAGAAAAACCCGGGCAGTCCATTTTGTTTTTCGTTAAGAATTTGCTTCATACAGCAAGCAGATTACTGCTTGGAAGCGCGGAAATCCTGAACCAGCTTGACCAGCTTGTCCTTGAGTTCCGGATCAGCGCCGTACTCTTCGACGATCCAGTCATACACCGGGGCGCAGGCAGCGGTGAAGGCGTCGAGGTCAACCTCGTTCCAGGTCACGCCATGCTCAGCCATGAACGCAATCTCTTCGGCCTCAGCAGCAGCGCAGGTCTCCTGCTCCCACTTGCCGCACTCAACAGCGCACTCGTCGATGATGTTGCGCCACTTCTCCGGGATGGACTGATAGAGGTCTTCCGGCATGAACAGCCAACGGGTGGCGATCAGGTGGTTGGTCAGAGCGACCTTCTTCACCAGCTCGTACGGGTTGCCCGCGCCGCGCAGGGTGGAAGTGGAGCCTTCGAAGCCCTCGACAACACCAGCGGTGATGGCCGGCAGGCACTCGGTGAAGGACATCGGGGTCGGGGTGGCGCCCAGAGCCTCAAGGGTCTTGGCGAACAGCGGAGAAGAGGTCGCGCGCAGCTTCACGCCATACAGATCTTCCGGCTTGGTGACGTCGCGGTTGGTGCAGACAGAGCGGAAGCCGAAGGAGTAGTGAGTATCCAGAACATGGATGTTCTCAGCAGCCAGGCGGGCCTTGATGTCGGCAACGATGTCAGAGTCCATCACGTAGTTGTACTCTTCGTTGGAGTTGTAGAGCATCGGGCCGATGAGGGTCGCGCAGTCGCCAACATAGTCAGCGAACAGGGACGGCTCTTCCAGACCCATCCACAGGGAGCCGTTAACCGCCTGGGTAACGGAATCGCCGTAGCAGTCCAGCTGGTTCTGGCCGTAGTAGGTCACGGTGATGTGGCCTTCGGTGCGCTCGGTGATCATCTGCGCGAGCATCTCGGAAGCCTTGTAGTTGTACTCGGTCGGCTGGAAGACGTTGGAGAAGGTGATCTCGAGATAATAGTCGTCCGGATTCTCAGCAATCGCGAAGCTGAGAGAGAGGGTCAGAACCAGGGCCAGCATCAGCGCGAGGTACTTTTTCATAGTGGTCTCTCCTTTTCCTATGGTTGATATTGTACTGACAAGCTCAGTCAGCACGTTGTTAGTTAAATTATAGCGTAAATGTGCAAATCTGTAAATGGAAAAATAGGAAAGTTGATATGAAATTGACGTAATATGTGCATGAACAAATGTTCACAATTTAAGCAAATCGTGTTGAAATCCACAAAAAACTACGCGACGCTTCACGCAAAAACGCATTCTGTTTGTTACTCATCCGGATCATGCTTTCATCACCAGCAGGAAACTATCCCCCTGCCCTTCCGGCGCCAGCAGACCGCCTTTTTCTCTTCTTGCCGTTTTATCCGGCCCTCCTCGCGATGCGACAGCACAAAACCGCCGGTCTTGACAAAACCGGCGGCTTACATTATGGCTGAATCCAGATTGTCCACGTATTGGCATAGGTATTTCCGCTTTCCAGACGGATCAGATCCTTCTGGCGCTCCAGCACAGCAATCTCTCCTCTTTGCGCAGGCAGAGACACCCACGGCTCAATGCACACATACGGCGCATCCGTGCGCGGCCAATGCCAGACGCCCAGATACGGCATATCCGGGAAAGAAACTGTGACGCTGCGTCCGCCGCCAACCGGCTCCAGTGTTACCTCGCGCGCCATATCCCGCAGAACGATGGCGTCATCATCAAACAACTGATGCGCCAGCGGCAGCGCATGATCCCCATCCAGAGCAAAAGGCACATCCTCGCCGTTCAAAAAGCAATCGTCACTAAAGCCCACGCGCACCGGCGCGCACGGCCCGGAAAAACGAAGGCGATAATCCTCAAAGCGCCTGCCCGGCTCCATAGGCGCATTGAAGCCCGGATGACCGCCCAGGCCAAAGTACATGTCACGCTCATCTCTATTTTCCACTTCAAACGTACAACTGAGCGTGTTTCCGGCCAGCGCATAGATCACGCGGAAGGCAAATGCGCGGGGATACTGCGCACGGGTCTGCGCGCTGTCGCAAAGCTCAAACGTCATGCTTGTCTCGCACTGATCCGCCAGAGCAAAGCAACTCGTGGGCGCAAAGCCATGGATCGGCAGGCGGTATCTGCGTCCATCCAGCTCATATTCTCCCCGCCACAGGCGCGCTACATACGGGAAGAGATTCAGCGCACGATCGCTCCAATAGGCCGGATTGCCCTGCCAGAGATACTCCGTGCCATCTGCAGCACGAATGGACATCAGCTGCGCGCCGAGTTCATCGGCAGATACCGTCAGAAATTCGTTTTGTATCGTATGCTGCATCCGAAAATACTCCCTGTCACATCGTCTGTTTTTCCCGCCGCTGCCCGGTCAGGCGCTTTATATCCTATTATATTGTAATACTTGGCTGCGCGTTTCTTCACTTCGCCGCAGGATACTCGTTGCACAGCAGGCGGTACGGCGGCTCGTCCTCCTCGATCTTGGGGAAGCGGCCTACCGGCGGATTGAAGCGATTATCGGTATTGTCATCGTTGCACTGGCTGACCTCGCCCAGCAGCACGGGACCCGTGCCCTCCTCCACGGCAAAATCATGATAGAGGAACTGCTGCACATGAATGCTCTCGCCCGGCGTAAGACGGATCTGCGATCCGGCGGGCACGGTATAGGTACGCCCATCGGTATGCACGGTCACATCGGATTCGTAATCAATCTCCTCGTTTTCCAAAGAATTATAGACACGGATGAGCACGTTGCCGCCGCCACGATTGATGATATCCTCCGTCTTGTACCAATGGAAATGATTGGGCGCGTACTGGCCCTCCTTGAGATAGAGCAGCTTTTCGGCATAGACCTTGGGATACCGATCCGCCATAGCCCGGTTGCCGTTTCGGATTGTGATCAGCGAGAAGCCGAACTTATCGAAATTACCCAAGCCATAGTCGGTGATATCCCAACCGAGCATACAGTCGCGCACTTCATCGTATTCGTGACCGATTTCCTGCCACTGCTCAGGCGTAAAATGGCAAAATGGGGGCAGGTAGCAATGATACTTTTCGCACATGGCCTCCAGCTCGCGCAGCGCGGCATTGACCTGGGATCTCTTCATAATCACAAGCTCCTTTCATTCGTGAACACTGCCAAAGGCAGATGATGGATCGTCATTCTTCGCCGGCTTTTCGCACTGCGCCGACGCTTTCTCTCCTCTATGATAGCATGGTTTTCCCCATTTCGCAATTTGCTTCAAAAAAGAAACGCCAGTATGTTTTACCGCCTGCGCCCATGCATTGCAGACCTTCGGTCTGCAATGCATAGCCTCGTGCGCTGTTTCCCCTGCGGCAAGAAAACCCGTCCAATGGTACCGTCTATGCGCTTTGACACAGAGCCTTTTCTTTCGGCAAATCGGGCGCTTCTTGACCTTTCAGGTGTCGGTATAGTATATTGTTTTTGAGTAATTCGTTGTTTTTCAACGCATGAAAGGAAATTTCCGTATGCAGCAACCCTCCGTCCTGATGAACTGTCCCCTGTTTGAGAGCCTCACGGGCGATGAATTGAGCGCCATGCTCGTTTGCCTCGGCACGCGTACGTATACCTTTGCCAGAGGTCAGTTTATCCTGTCCGAAGCAATGCCTGCACAGTTCGAATGAGGCGCCCTATCAGCAGCGGACACACCCTAAGGACGATGAGCGCCGGCTTCGCCAGAAGCCAGCGCTTTTTTCGTTCATCCAGACAAAATACCCTGTCGCCCCAAGTCAATACCGCCATCCATCGGCATACTGCTGCTGGCTTTCGATACGCCAGATCATCACCCATTCGTCTTTAGATATTGTATACAGGCAGGGATAGATTTCCGTTACAACCGCCTGGCTTGCATACATTGTAATTGGCTCGTCCATATATTCCGTCTGATAGGGTCTCTCCGCGCTGTTTCTTGGCAGATGCCCCATCTGCTGCGCCTGCTCAAGCGCCTCCTGCCAGCTTTGCGCCCGAATGTGCGATCGTTCCAGCAGTGCCTCTATGGCGGCAGTATCCTCCTCCTGCGGCATTCTTCGGCTCTTCACCTGTGGAATGCATCCTGCCTGCACCTCGACAAGCACGCCGCTATCGGAAACCAGCACCGAAACACCCGTATCGAAGCCAATCTGTGCATCCGGTTCATCCGAAAAGCCTGCAGGATAGGACGGCCAGGATGCAACGCGCATACCGTCGATCATGATATGAAAACTCACATGGGTATACTGCGGCCCGCGCGTATCATATTGATGCGCGCGCTTCCACTGCGCCCTCTGCCTATCCATCTTTACGTCAATCTGCGAAAAAGCATGGGTAAACCGCTCCTGCGCAGCGCGCATAAACGCCGCTTCATCATAAGGCCTTGAAACGTATGCCGACTGTGCAGCCACCTCGACGCCCAACGCCTCAAAGAAATCCCGTCCGATCCGAATCGCCTGCTCAGCCGCTTCCTCTTGCGAAATATCTGCCGCGGGATCGCATTTTTGATCGCCGGTAAACCTGAAGCCATTTCCGTCCGAAATAAACCGCCCCTGATCACTCTGTCCGATTGCTTTCAAGGCTTTCTGCACATCCTTTTTGCCGATGCGGCAATACGTTGTCGTGATGATTTCCTCCGTATACGCCTGCTCATGCAATGGACAGTCGACCAGAATGGTTTCCCATTGCTCATATTCTGTTCCAGCGCCGAAACAAGACTTGATGGTTCCTGTGATACGCTGATCTTTGATGACCAGATTCAGATCATCCTGCGCGCATGCTGCCGCGCTGCAAAGCATCAGAGCAAACAGCATCAGTTCAGCGAACATATGTTTCATACATATTCCTCCACTCCTGCGGCATCGGTGCGCCAACTTTGACGATGACTTTCTGCGCTTCCAGGGTTTCTCCGCTTTCATAAGCCTCCAGCGTCAGATCCGCCTCAAACACCAGCATGCCGTTTTCATCCAGCAGTTTTTCATAGCGTTCCGGCCTGATCCAATCCAGACATAGTTCCGTCATAAATGTTTCGCCCAGGCCATCGGGCAGACAGTCCGTCCTGCTCGTCAGATATACGCCGTCCAGCTGCCAGCCATCGACCGTGAAAGTCTGAACCTGTTTTCCATCCGCCCATTCCAGCACCGGCACAATGCCGTTGTCCGTCCAGATGTGATCATGGCGTACGCCATCCACGCCGATATTGCCGTCATGCACGATAAGCGCATGTTCATCCATTCCCGCGATGGAATAGACAAAGGACAGCGACAATGCATCCGAATTCCAGACGGCATCGCTGACAGACACGTCAAGCATGTCTCTGCGATACGAAACGGTCAGCGATTGAGGTGCAATCGGATGGTCGATCACGCCAGGCTCCGCGCGTCGATTCTGCAAAAACCAGTTTACGTCGAGCATACCCGTTCCCACTGCGGCCGCGGCCAGCAGGATGAGCATCAGCAGTGTGATCAGGATGATGCGCAGATGATTTCTAGCACGATACAGGCGCATCTTCACGGCTGCTTCAGACTGCCCCGTCGCGGCAGAAAGCTCCTTGATCGAGTATCCCTGCTCGTGATGCAGGAGGATGAGCCTCTTATCCTCATCCTCCATCGCCTCCAGCGCTTCCTGCAGCGCCGGTTCGCCGTTTCCAGTTTCCTGCAGCTGATCACATACGGCGGCATAGGTTTCTTTTTCTTTTTTATATCCGCGCTGAATCTGCCTGCACCGGTTGATCATGATCTGCATAAGCCAGCTGTCAAAGGCCTTCTCATCCCTGAGCTGAGGCAGGTGTTCCCACGCTGAGAGAATCGCACTTTGTACCGCATCCTCGCAATCGCAGCTTCGCAGCATGGACCGGGCGATACGCATAAGCTTTTTTCTGTTGCTTTCAATGTTCATACTGAATTCTTCCTGGCTCAATGCTGCTTCCCCTCCTGCCTTTTTCTACTGGTATAGACGCATATTACCCGTCGAGGTAACGAGTATAGCAAAATTCTTCTGCATACAGGTTAGCGGACTCAGCGATCCATGTCAATCCATCCAAAGCACAAAAAGCAACTGCTTACCCTTCTATGCCGGTTCTCTGTCTTTCGCTGTTTCTCAGCAGCAGAGAGGCTTTTCCGCTCAATTTCCTGTAAAGCAAAAAGCCGACCTCTTTCGAAGCCGGTATCCTTTAAGATTCAATTGATGAACCGCACACTCATTCCCTTAGAAAATCCAGCACAACACGACTGAAATCCTTTGCTTCCTCATACAGACCGTGACCCCATTCGGGGTACATCTTGAGCGCAGCGCCGGGGATGGCTGCGGCAAGTTCACGCGAAGGCTCCGCGCCCAGCGCATGATCCTGCTCGCCGCCAATCACCAGCGAGGGTGCCGAAATAAGCCCGAGGCGGCTGAACGCATCATGCGTCAGGCAGGCATTGGCCTGTATAAAGAAGCGTTCGTAGGATCTGGGCTTCGTGAGCATGCCCATCGCAGGAATCATCCATTTGTTTTTTCTGTAGTAAGTATCTGAATACATACGGCGCAGGTTGCTGTCCATGAAGGAAACATGGTCGCCGCGCCGGGCAAGCTCCATCCACTCATGGACGGATTCTATGAGAATCGGATTGGGCTGCGCGCAGGTCACCACCAACACCAGCTTTTCGATCCTCTCCGGATAATCTGCCGCAAAATGCTGCGCGATCATGCCGCCCATGGACACACCCACCAGATCCGCCTTCCGGATGCTCATCACATCCATAGCCGCCTTCAGGTCGCGTGCCATGTCGCGCGTGCTCATTCCTTCGGACAAATGATTCCGGCGGCTGAACATATATACGGTATAATCCTTTGCAAAAGCACGATACAGGAAAGCCATCGGCAGCGCCGTCCCCTTCACCGTGGTCAGTCCATCCCCCAGGCCCGGCAGCATCACGAGGTTCTTACTGCCTCGCCCGAAGCGGACATAGTACATGGTGTCGTTCTGAAGCCGGACGACGCCGTTTTTTGCATCTGTGAGCATAAGCAGCGCTCCTTCAATGGTTCAGTTTCCAAACGCTCTGCTGATATAGCTGACGCGTTTGGCAATCATCATCTGAGATGTGGGCGCGCCGAACACGGTATCAAAGCCGTGCATAGTGCCTTTGGATTCATGGAACTCGACCCCGACACCCGCTTCCCGCAGGAGACCGGCATAGAGCACGCCATCATCATGCAGGCAGTCAAACTCCGCCACTTCAATATAAGCCGGAGGCAGACCTGCATGACTATCCGCCTCCACCGGAGAACGATAGGCCAGCAAAATGGCAGCAGGATTTGGATTGATGATCGGAGCGACTTTCTTTGACAGCGAAGAATTCCACATAGGCGTATCGGTATAGCGGCGATAAGAATCGCTGGTGTTTCGCCCATCCAGCCACGGATATACCAGCAGCTGAAATGCAGGACGTACGGCCGCACCGCGATCTCTCGCCATCATGCAGGATGTGACAGCCAGCGTTCCACCTGCACTGTCACCGCTGACGCCAATGTGCTCCCGATCAATGCCCAACTCTTCTGCATGCTCATACACCCAGCACAGCGCAGCATAGCAATCCTCCTGCGGAACCGGAAAAGGATACTTTGGCGCCAGCCGGTAGCGCACGTAGACAACCTTGCATCGGCCCTTCTTTGCGTAAGCCATCGCTGCCTGGTAATGGCTTGTGTATCCCTCGAATACAAATCCGCCGCCGTGGTAATTGACCAGACATGGCGCAGGCAATGTCAGATTCTTCGGCGAAATGATGAACACCTCGATCTCTGTTCCCTGATAGCCGGGGATCATCCGGGACTGCACATCCAGCTGCGGATCCTGAAAGAGCAGCTTAGGCGTCTTCATGAATCGCTGAGCCAGCAGCACAAAGCTGCGGCTCATGGGCGGTGAAAACAGATTGAACGGAAAGAATTCCTTACTGATCGGATACTTTGTTCTTGCCATGAGATACCTCCTTGGCTGAATCAGGATCATATACTGCTTGATGAATTCGGAAGATCAGTATCAGTTTCATTATAGCACATCCATATGGATAGACAAATATCGAAATCGTTATGCCGGTATTTCACCTTGCATAATCGGATGCCACCCTTGGAATGCAGGACTTTGGAAAGCAAATAAAGACGGGCGGCTGCATCTGCTTCCAAACTGCCAACATGATTCAGCTGATCGGTATCCACCGCACGCATTCCCGCTCAATCGCCTATTGCATAAAAGAAAACGCTGACTTCTTTCGAAATCAGCGTTGGCTCCCCAGGTAGGGCTCGAACCTACAACCCTTCGGTTAACAGCCGAATGCTCTGCCATTGAGCTACTGAGGAATATTTCGTTTGCTCTCGTTTGAGAACGGGATTATTATACTGCGTTTTAATCCTTCTGTCAACCCCGAAAACAAACTTTTTTGAAAAAAGAAAAATTCTTTCGGTCAGCACAAAACCAGCCGTCAATTCGTTTTACCGCGCGGGAAAATATGGTATACTGTATGCAAAGGAGGGTTTGACCTTGAACAACAATCCCATCAACTATAACCTGGAGCGCAAGCTCCGCCGCTATACCGTTTCCGATCTGATGAAGTATATCACCATCGGCCAGGGCATCGTATATATCCTCATGTACGTCTGGCCGAGCCTGGGACGCATGGTCTATTCCATGATCACGCTCTCGCGCAGTGCACTGCTGCATGGTCAGATCTGGCGGTTAATCACATTCGTATTCGTTCCACCGACGAGTTCGCCCATCTTTGTGCTCTTTGCGCTGTATTTCTACTATATGATTGGCTCTTCCCTGGAGCGGCGCTGGTGCAAGGTGAAGTTCAATCTTTTTTACGGTATAGGCATGATCTGCGCATGGCTTGCCTGCCTGCTCACCGGCTATGCAGGCAACACCTACCTCAACCTCTCGCTTTTCTTCGCCTTCGCTGCGATATTCCCCAACGAACAGGTTTATCTCTTCGGCATCCTGCCCATCAAGATGAAGTATCTGGCGCTGGTGGATGTACTGATCTACCTGCAGCAGTTCATCACCGGCAGCGCTTCCACGCGCGTGACAATCGTGCTGTGCCTGCTCAATGTGATATTGTTCCTGGGCGGCGATCTGCTGCACACCATCCGCCGCGAAAGCCAGTACTGGAAGACGCGCTATAATTTCCGAAAGACCATGCGGCGCTAAGCCCGCATACGACAAAACGCGACAGGCGATTTCAATCCCTGCCGCGTTGTTTATTTTTCTTCCTTTTTGAGCAAATGCTTTATGGTTTTCTTCTCGCCATCGGCCATCACCAGTTCATACACGCCTGCACCGATCATCAGGAACATACCGGCAAGTCCAAGCACCGGGAAGGCATCGGAATACCAGATTTCAGAAAGCGCGGCGCCGATAAACATCGGAATCAGACTCGTGACGATCAGCGCAATGCCGATTCCTTTTCGCTTTCGCGCCTTGGCTTCCGTCGCTTCCTTCATCTGCTCCAACTTTTTTCGAAGCTTTCCGGACAAAGCAAACCGGCCCCTTTTGATCTTCTTTTCGTTTTTGGGCTTTGCAGCTGTAACCATCGCATAGACGCCCATGCCGATCATCGCAAACATGCCCACCAAACCGAGCATAGCGAACGCGTCGCTATATCCGGCAGCGCCAAACGCCGCAGCAACCATCAGCGGCGCCACGCAGGCCGAGCACAGCATGACGCCCATCGAGATCTTATGCAGATACGCGTCGCGCTCGCCGATATAGCAATTCGCCTCTTCCTCGCTGAGCTGCGGCCAGCGGGAATATACCGTCTCTTCTTCCCGCGCGATTTCCTCAAAACCCATGTCTCGCATCTGCGCAGGAATATCTGCATACTCATACATCGTGCGATGCATGGCAGACTGTTCGCCCATGCCCTTTTCGCGCAGCGCATCGTAGCGATCCAGCATCTGCGCAAGCAGATTTACCCGAAACGCATCTGCCGCCGGATCGGAGACGAACCCAGCAGAAGCACCGAGAATATGGCGCTTGAATGCAATGATCACATCCTCTGCGACAGCGTTTCTATGCTGCGCCTGTGCCTGCATTACGCTTCCCCTCCTCCTGCAGCAGCAAGATCTTTGATAACCTCGCCTGCCAGAATCAGCCCCATCACCGGAGGCACAAAGCTGACGCTTCCGGGCGCATGGCGGCCATTTGAATCATCCGCAACGACGCGAACGGGTTCTTCTTTGGAATACACGACCTTATGGCGCACAATGCCGCGCTTCTTGAGCTGCGTACGCATCACGCGGCAGAGCGGGCAGACGCTGGTTTTGGCCAGATCCGCCACTTCAAATCGCGTCGGATCGAGCTTATTGCCTGCGCCCATGGCGCTGATAACGGGCACACCAAGCGCGTTGGCCCGGCAGATAAGCTCCACCTTCGCCTTGACCGTATCGATCGCATCGACGATATAGTCGTATACACGCAGATCGACGCTGTCGGCGTTTTCCGGCGTATAGAACATTCGATAGCAGGCAACGACAGCATCCGGATTGATATCCAGAATCTGGTCGCGAATCACCTCTACCTTCGGCCTGCCGATGGTCGAAGTCATCGCGACTGCCTGCCGGTTGATGTTGGTGACGGAGACCACATCGTCATCAAAGACGTCGATCGCGCCCACGCCTGCACGCGCCAGAGCCTGCACGCAATGACCGCCGACACCGCCGACGCCAAATACCGCCACGCGGGCTTTCCTTAAACGGGACATGCCCTCATCACCAAAGATGAGGGCAGTCCGAATAAATCTTTCGTCCATATTAGAAATCGCAGTTGCCCGGCGTACGATGATACGGGATGACGTCGCGGATGTTCTCGATATCGGTGAGATACATCACCAGGCGCTCAAATCCCATGCCGAAGCCGGAATGCGTACAGCCGCCGAAACGGCGCAGGTTCAGATACCAGTCCAGGGACTCCTGAGAGATGCCCAGCTGATCCATGCGCGCGGTCAGCAGATCATAACGGGTTTCACGCTGGCTGCCGCCCATCAGCTCGCCGGAGCCCGGCACGAGCAGATCGACCGCGGCGACGGTCTTGCCGTCGTCGTTCTGATACATATAGAACGCCTTGATGTCCTTCGGCCAGTCATAGACGAAGACCGGGGACTTGAAGTGCACGTCGCACAGATACTTTTCATGCTCCTTGAAGATATCCTCGCCGTACTTGGCCTCATGCTCGAAATCAGCATTGGCGTTGCGCAGGATGGTGATCGCCTCCTCGTGCGTCACGCGGGCAACGGTGGAGGTGGTGAGCGCCTGCAACTTTTCGATCAGGTTGGATTTGG
>JAFQIF010000091.1 GCA_017397695.1 Clostridia bacterium | reverse complement strand
TATACCAAAATATTCAGGAGCGCCAAGTTCTGGGCTTCGCTCAACCGTACGGCCGTGTATACGCTTGCGACGGTTATCCTGAGCAACATCCTGGGCATTGCGCTGGGTTTGCTGCTCACCAGCCCGCTCAAGGGCCGCAATGTCTTCCGCACCGCGATCTTCGTGCCAAACGTCATCGGCGGCGTTGCGATGGGTTATATCTGGAAATACATTTTCCACTATGGCCTGACCGCCGTGGGCAAGAGCGCCGGCATTCCGTGGCTGGCCACATCCATGCTTTCCGATCCGACAAAAGCGATGGCTGCGCTGGTTATCGTGTCTTCGTGGCAGCTGAGCGCATATCTGATGATCATTTATGTTGCCGGCTTTACCAATGTTCCGCAGGAACTGGTGGAGGCGGCCGATGTGGACGGCGCGAATGCCTGGCAGGTATTCTGGAACGTCCGTCTTCCGATGATCCGCTCCTCCATTACGATCTGCCTGTTCCTGGCGATCATCCGCTCCTTCATGGTGTTTGAGGTCAACATGGCCCTTACGGATGGCGGTCCGTTCAATACCACTGAAATGATTGCGTACCGCATCTACAATACGGCGTTTGTCAGCCTGAAATTCGGCGATGCACAGGCGCAGGCTGTTGTGCTGTTCGTGATCGTTGCGCTGATTTCCGTCCTCCAGGCCTACTTTACCTCTAAAAAGGAGGTGCAGATGTAATGAGTGAAAAGAGACGCCAAATGCTGATCATCTTGTTGGTGCTTGCGCTGCTTGCTACGGTGTTTTATCTCTTCCCGTTGATTCTGATGGCGATGAACTCGCTGAAGACGACCGGCGAATTCACCAGCAATCCGTTCTCGCTGCCCACCATCATGCAGTGGGGAAACTACAGCTATGCGTTTGAGCAGATGCATTTCCTCTCCGCGCTGACCAATTCTCTGGTGATTACGGTTGCCGTCTGTGCGATTATCGCGCTGCTGGGCCCGATGGCGGCGTATACCGTCAGCCGCGTGCAGAGCAAGTTTGTCTCCACCATGTTCTATATGATGATTGCGTCGATGTCTGCTCCGTTCCAGGCGTTCATGATTCCGCTGGTCAAGCTCTATGCTTCTCAGCTGGGTTTCAACAACAGCCTGATTCCGGTCATCTATATCGGCGTAGGCCTCAATATCTGTTTTTCGATCTTCCTGGTGAAGGGCTTCCTGAGCTCGATTCCCAGAGAGATTGACGAGGCGGCGCTCATCGACGGCTGCTCGAGCATCAAGCTGTTCTTCTATATCATCCTGCCGATGCTCACGCCGATTCTCATTACGCTGCTGGTCTTTGTGGCGATGGGCATCTGGAACGACTATCTGCTCTCCAGCCTGTTCCTCAACACGCAGGACATGCGCACGCTGCCGATGATGGTTCGCGTGTTCTGCGCACAGTATTCCAACGACTATGCACCGATGATGGCGGGACTTGTGATGACCATCACGCCGATGCTGGCCTTCTATCTGGTCTGCCAGAAGCATATTCTGGAAGGCGTTGTTCAAGGGGCTGTCAAGGGCTGATCCGCACATAAGGCAAGGGCAGTGCCCCGTGCAAGGCACTGCCCTTGTTTCGAATTGAAAAATAAATTCAGGTGGTTTCGCGCTCGACGAGCGTGACGGGAAAAACGGCCTGGCTAGGATTGAGATATCCCTTGGACGCCTGAACGATGGAGGCAACCGCGTAATTGCAGATATCGTCGATCGGCTGATGGATGGCCGTCAGCGGCGGCGAGCACATCGAGGCAAGCTGAGAGTTGTCGTATCCGACCAGCTTCAGCTGATCCGGGATGGAGATCCCGTGCCTGCGGCAGTACTGGATGACCTGCGCGGCAATGATGTCATTGGATGTGAAGATGCCGTCGACATCCGGATGCTCGGCAAAGACCTTTTCAATCGTCTTATGGTAATCCATCTGAAAGAACTGATTATCAGCGGCAATCACTTCAGGAGGCCGGTCGACGCCGGCCTGCGCGCAGGCGTCACAGAAGCCCAGATAGCGCTTGCTTGCTTCCATATAGGGGATGGGCGTATCGCTGATATAGACCAGCTTCTGGCATCCCCTTTCGATCAGATGCCTGCCGGCCAGCTTTCCGCCATGGTAGTTGTCGGCGCATACGGCGGGAATACGGGTGTTGACAATACGATCGAGGGTAATCAGCGGAGCGTCGATGCTCTCGAATTCGTCGATTCCCTCAGTGTGGCTTGCCAGAATGATGCCCTGAACCTTGTTGCTCAGCAGCATGTGGATGAATTCCTTTTCCTTCTCAAAAGCATGGTTGGAAACGCAGAGAAGAAGCTTGAGTCCCCTTTCGCTGGCATGACGTTCCACGCTGGCGATGACGCTGTTGAAGAAAGCATGGTCTGCCATCGGGACGATCAGACCGATGAAATTACTGCTCTTTTTCGAAAGAGAGCGGGCAAAATCATTGGGATGATAGCCTAGTTCGTTCATGGCGTCCTGTATGCGGTTGCGTGTCTTTTCGCTGACGCAGACTTTGTTGTTGAGCATGCGGGATACGGTGGTCACCGTTACGCCCGCCCGTTCGGCGACGTCTTTGAGCGTTGCCATTTCTACTCCTCCTGAATACATACTGCATATATTATACCGCATTTTTTCCTGCTGTCAAACGCATGGAGTTTTGATTAAGGAGGCACTATGGCCAGTCTTCATTTGAATTTCCGGTCGGATATGCTGACCTGCAGCGTGTATCCGCGTGTTTTTCTGCCCGATTACAACGGCGTGTGGGATGTAAAGCCGCCATACCGCACGCTGTATTTTCTCCATGGCTATTCCGGCGGCGCATTGGAAACGGCGACCTTCACCAATTTTGCGCTCTTTGCTGCGATGCACGGCATTGCGATCGTGATGATCGACGGCAACAATTCCTTCTACGTGGATGACGAGGTGCGCACTGCGCGCTACAGCCGATTTGTCGGCGAGGAACTGGTTGAGGTGACGCGTGAGCTGCTGCCGCTTTCCCGCAGGCGGGAGGATACGTTTATCGGCGGCATCTCCATGGGCGGATATGGCGCGCTGATCAATGGTTTGCGCTACAGAGAGACGTTCTCCAAGATTGGCATGCTCTCCCCGGCGCTGGGGCTGTATCCCGAGGACGGAAAGGGCCGGCTGAACAGCCCGCTGCGCGTGAGCGAGATGATCGATCTGCTGGGCACGCCGGATGAGTTCCACGGTTCGTATCGCGACTATGAGGCGGCCGCGCAGAAGGCGCTTCATGACAAGGCGTCCATGCCGGACATGTTCATTGCCTGCGGACGCAGCGATGAGCTTGTCTATGATGCGAGCCGCGATTTTGCCCAGCGCATGAAAAAGGAAGGCGCGAGGATGACCTACTATGAGGCGGACGGCGGCCATGATCATGCGTTCTGGAAGCATGCGATGACGCCGCTTTGCGAATTCCTGAATGCAAAGGAGGACGAATGAAATGTATATCCGCGTAAGCTTTAAGTCGGACATGCTCATGCGCGGCGTCAACGCGCACGTCTTCCTGCCTTATCATGACGGCTATCCGGATGCTAAGCGTCCGTATCCGACGCTGTATTTCCTGCCGGGCTATTCTGCCAATGCAGAGGAAATCTCGATGCTGCTGCCGATTCGGCGCTACTGCACCGAACATGGAATCGCCGTGGTTATCCCGGACGGCGAGAATTCGTTCTATACCGATCATCCTGAGCGCTGTGCACTGTTCAGCAGCTATGTCGGCGAGGAGCTGGTGCGCGTGACGCGCGAGATGTTCCCCTGCCTGTCCAGGGAAAAAGAGCAGACGTATATCGGCGGCATCTCCATGGGCGGCTATGGCGCATGCACAAACGGCCTGCGCTGGCATGAGACCTTCTCCAAGGTGATGATGCTTTCGCCGGCAATCGATCCGCAGGATCTGATGAATGAGCGGGTGCCCACGCTGCCTTCGACGCTGTTTGGC
>JAFQIF010000090.1 GCA_017397695.1 Clostridia bacterium | reverse complement strand
TGTGCGTCGGCCTCGGTGTTGCACTGGGCAGCGGCGCTGGCGTGGAGACGAGCAGCGCATTGGCCTGCGGCAGCTCCTGAGCGATGGTATCATATGCCCGCACAGACATGCCGGGATAATAGAAGGCGAGAATCTGGTCGTAGGTCATCCCATACTTGCGCGCCATCTGCTCTGCCCCGCGCTGGCTCATGCCGACGCCGTGACCAAACCGGCGCGATTCGATCACATATGCCGAACCGACATCAAGCACGGTGATCAGTTCGTTCTGGTAGACATTGATGCTCAGCCCCATCGCCTTTTCAATATCCGGGAAATACGGGATGGTGACAGTAAGCGGCTGCTCAACGGTGCGATAAGCGGAATACGCAGGTGTTGCGGTGGGCTTGGGCGTCGGTGTCGGCGTCGCGTCAGGCATAACCTCCGCAGACGGCGCCGGCGTTGTCGTATCCCGGAAAAGGGCGTCACGGACAGAAATCCTGACGGTGAAAGTCATCTGGCTCATCAGTCGGGATTCTCCGTCATACATGGGCGTATGGGCCTGCAGAGAGACGATCTCATCAAATCGGATCAGGTCATCCTCCGCAGCAGCGCCTATCGCAGCAAGCTGATCCTTCATGGATGCGACCAGGACACTGTGAAGCGCGGCACCAACACCCTCTTTCCCCGGATGCTTTCCAAGCGTGTATCGCTTGACGGAGGAAGCGTCGTTTTCAAGATCGTACGGATCATCTCTCATATCCATATATCCATACGCGTCCGGCTCAGAAGTCGGCCACGCATGCTGGCCAAGCTCTGTCTGGCCGCCATTGCTTGCCGAATAATAGCACTGGGCGAGACTGCCGTCGTATACGCCGCAGAGGCCAGAGGTCTCCATCACAGCCTGCTCGGAAAGCGGACTGCTCGAGGAGCGCCCCTTGTACGCCTGATCGTTGGTTGTATCATCCACATCATAGCTGCCGGAGGCGCCGCTTTTGCCGAGCGCATAGGTTCTCGCGGCAATGGCCTGCGCCTTGAGCGCCTCAATCGGGAAAGAATCCCCCATCTCATACGGAACAACGCCAAGGAGATAATCCTCGATGTTGATGGTCAGGATGGGATAAATCTTATTGTCGGCGATGGTCAGCGTCAGGCTTCCTTCATACAGGCTGCTGCCGCCCTGAAGGCAGAGACTGGAGCCCTTTTCATCGTGCATCCGCTCAAAATGGATCCTTTCTCCCATCGCCTCGGAAAGATGATCGGAGTGAAGAATCAGCTGATTGTCGCGAAGCGTAACGCTGAGCTGCGACCCATCCTTAACGAGGATATGATCATTGATGACATAGGTGCCGTTTACGCGGATATGCAGCGTATCCTCCAGCTGGAGCCGGCGCAGATACACCCGGATATCGGTGCGCAGTTCGGCCTGCGCGGAAAAAGAAACGTTTACAGAAAGGAGCACGCACAGTAAGGCGAACAGACAGGCAAAACGTTTAAACATGGAATCCCTCCGTGTTGCTTGCAGATGAGACAAAATGCTTACGGTCGGCAGCTTCAGATACTAATCCAGTCTGCAAACCTGTAATGAACATGATCATTATATCAAAACAGCCCATCAACTTCAACCGGAATGGCCGCAGAACTGACCGATGCCATAAACTGCAATGGAAACAGCCGGCATACCTGCCATGAAAACAGAAAAGGCAGAGACTGTATCGTCTCTGCCCCTGCTTATCTTACTTCTTTTCTGTTTCGGTATTCGCACGCCTTGCTGACGAAATAGCCAAAAAGCGCGTTGGCAGCTTCGCTTTCCGTCGTGAGGAATTCAGGATGGAACTGCACGCCGAGAACCGCAGGATCATTCCTGCCGCTTGCAGCTTCCACAACGCCGTCTTCTGTATACCCTTCCGCAATCAGCGTATCGGCAATGCTCTTGATGCTCTGGTGATGCATGCTGTTGGTCATCATCGAATCAGAACCGATAATCGACGCAAACAGACCGTCGGATTTGAAATTCACCCGATGATAGACCCTGTCGAATGGCTTTTCCTGGCGATGCGTAGATCCTGGAATACCGAGCTGCACGGGAATATCCTGATAGATACTGCCGCCGAGCGCGACATTGAGCACCTGCAGACCGCGGCAGATGCCGAAGATGGGCATCTTTGCTTCATGGGCTAGACGAGTGAACAGAATTTCTGAAGCATCTCTCTGCAGATCCGGTTCTCCCGATTCCGGCAGCTTTTCTTCCCCGAAGCGGGCTGCTTCGATATCCCCGCCGCCCGAAAGAAGCAGCGCATCCATCTGTTCGATGTAGCAGCGCGCGGTTTCTTCATCCTGAACTTCAGGAAGCAGAACCGGGAGGCCGCCGTGCTTCAGAATGGCATCCGTATAGGTTTCACGAAGCATCAGCATCCGCTCAGAACTGTTATGCGAGCAGGAAATGCCGACGATGGGACGATTATTCAACGATAGATTACCCCTTTTGATGTCAGTCGCTTTCCATGCCGGTCTATGCGCTCAGGATTGGCGGAGCATTCATCTGCCGTATATCATTGGCACAGGCGGCATGGACTTACGCGGTTGCTGTAGAAGATCAGAGCTGCTCACGCAGGCCGGCATAGATGGCAGAAAGCCCCGCCTGGCTGACGCCGATATCGCGCCCGAACCAGAATTGCTGCGCAGCAACCGCCTGATAGAATAGCATACCGAGGCCTTCTACGCAAGGGATGTGAAGCGATTCTGCAGACGCGAGAAGCCTTGTAACCCTCGGATTATAGACTGCATCAAACACCGCTCCGCAATGCGCGATCACATTGTCTGTGACCGGGCAGTCATGGATATGGGGATACAT
>JAFQIF010000089.1 GCA_017397695.1 Clostridia bacterium | reverse complement strand
TGGTCAAGCCGGAGGATATCTCCGACGAGGGTACGACCGTGCTCGCCCGCGAGATCGCCAAGCGCATCGAGAATGAGCTGGAGTATCCGGGCCAGATCAAGGTCAACGTCATCCGCGAGACCCGCTGCACGGAGTTTGCCAAGTAAGCGGATCGTATGGGCAGGATCAGTGTCTATGACGCATTGCCTGGATTCATACGTCAGAAATAGCACATTAAAAAGTTCTTTGCAGGACTGCAGAATGAAAGCACCGCTTCGGCGGTGCTTTTTTTCATAATCTATCAGAATATGGTCAAAACGCACAAAATGTATATAGACAGATTATCAAATAGCACTTATACTAAACATAATCAGATATCAGTCAGGAGAGCTGATAAGAAAGATAGGGAGGAATTTACCATGAGCAACGACATCACCCGCCGTACGTTCCTGAAGGGCGCCGCCGCTGGCGCGCTGACCCTTGCTGCGACGATGAGCATCGGCAGTGTTGCTTTCGCGGAGAGCGAGAATGCCGCCGAAGCATCTGCTGAAGCCGCACCGGCCCCCTATACCGGCGAAGTGCCCTATATCGAGCAGACCGTTACGCAGATCGCGCCGAACCTTTACTGCATCAGCGAGTTCTACCTTGTCAACACCTACCTGCTGGTTGGTGAAGAGAAGGCGATTCTGTTTGATACCGGCTGCGGCATCGGCAACATCCGCGAAATCTGCGAACGCATCACCGACAAGCCCATCACTGTCCTGCTGACCCATGGTCACTTCGATCATTCCGGCGGTACCTACCTCTTCAAGGATTGCGACATCTATATGCACCAGGCCGATCTGGACCAGACCGTCGGCAACAACATGTATCGCGAAATGTACGCCACCAGCCGCGCGCCCATCCGCTTCCCGGGCCCGGCGAACTTGGCCGGCATGCTTGCCCGCATTCCGACCGAAGAGCCGGAACCCTTCGACCTGGCGAACACCAAGCCGCTCAAGGAAGGCGACGTGTTTGATGTTGGCGGCAGCACCGTTACCGTTTACGAGACTCCGGGCCATACCCCGGGTTCCGTTGCGTTCCTCGTGGAGCCGCAGCGCTTCTTCGTCTCCGGCGATACGCTCAACAACAGCGTTATCCTCGCTCGTCAGCCTGACAATGCGATGACTCTCGTCGAAGAGTTCAATCAGACCTGTCGCAACTTGTGGGCAATGGCGGACAAGTTCGACTACCTCGCTGTTGGCCACGACGGATTCGCGTGGGAGAAGAGCCTCATCAAGGACTATATCGATCTGTCTCAGGGACTGCTTGAAGGCTACATCACTGGCGATAAGAACCTCGAATTTGGTATCCGTGCCGGCGACATGGCCCGCCTGCGTACCGCTGAGCTCTGGTTCCAGTGCGATAAGTAATCGCTTTCCCTTTGCCATAAATGAATAAATCCTGCCGCGCAGTCCGTCCTTTGACGCTGCGTGGCAGTTTTTCGTCTAATTCTGCTCTTAAGAGCTGTAGAGTTCATAACGAAAGATCATTTATTCTTCAGCAAACGAAGTTTGCTGTCCCAAAGCGGCTTAAACCGCTGCGAAGCGAAGAAGGGATCCGGGGACGATGTCCCCGGGCAGGTCTGGGCAGCAGCCCAGCGTTTCCCCTATCCCCGCATTGCGCAGATCGCCGCATCCAGCGCGGCGACGGAGCGAATCTGGGCCTGACGGCTGAGCAGCTGGGGCGATGCGGAGGAAAAGAGACGGCGCGCGTTGGAATTGGATTCCAGCAGCGCAAACAGGTTCGGATAGAGAATCATAAAAGCACCTCCTGTAAACGTATCCTGCGCATGAAAAGGCCTGCTTATGCTTGACGCTGCTTTGCACGCGGGGCTATAATAAACTGAGTTTATATGCAAAGGATGTGCGGCAATGACGGTGATGCAGGCGGCGAGGAAGACGCTCTCAGATGTATTCGGCTACGGCAGCTTTCGTCCGGGCCAGGAGAGCGTCGTTTCGGCGATCCTGCAGGGACGCGATGTGATGGCCGTAATGCCTACGGGCGCGGGCAAGTCGCTGTGCTATCAGATTCCTGCGCTGGTGCTTCCCGGCATCACGCTGGTCGTTTCGCCGCTTATTTCGCTGATGCGCGATCAGGTGAGCAGCCTTCTGCAGAATGGCGTGCGCGCTGCGTATCTCAATTCCTCGCTTACGCAAAGACAGTATATGCTTGCCCTGGACCATGCCAGGCGCGGCGTGTATAAGATTATCTATGTCGCGCCGGAGCGCCTGCTCACCGAGCATTTTCTGGATTTTGCATTGCAGGCACAGATTGCCCAGGTTGTTGTCGACGAGGCGCACTGCGTCAGCCAGTGGGGACAGGATTTTCGGCCCGGCTATCTGGATATTGCGCCATTTATTGAGCGCTTGCCCAAGCGGCCGCGCGTGAGCGCATTTACCGCGACGGCGACAGAATCGGTGAAAAAGGACATCATACGTCTGCTTAAGCTTGAGAAGCCCTATGCCGTGACCACTGGCTTTGACAGGCCCAATCTGTTCTTTGAGGTGCGCCGTGAGGGTAACAGAGATCTTTCTTTGCTGCGGTTTCTGGGCGAGCATCGCGGCAAGAGCGGCATCGTCTATTGCGGCACGCGCAAGGGCGTAGAAGAAGTGACGCGCATGCTCTGTGAAAACGGTGTGGACGCCGTGGGCTATCACGCGGGCATGGGCGATGAGGAAAGGCAAACGGCACAGGAGGATTTCGTTTCAGACCGCGCGCCGGTGATCGTAGCGACCAATGCTTTCGGTATGGGTATCGATAAGTCAAACGTATCCTTCGTCGTGCACTATAACATGCCCAAGGATCTGGAGAGCTACTATCAGGAGGCTGGGCGCGCCGGCCGTGACGGCGAGGACGCCGTGTGCTGCCTGCTCTATCAGCCGTCCGACGTGCATCTGAATATGTTTCTGATCGATCATGCACAGGAGAATAGCCAGCTGGACAGCGAAACACAGAAGATCGTCACCGATCGCGCGAAGGAACGCCTCAAGCAGATGACATACTACGCGACGACCAGCGGCTGCCTGCGCACGAGAATCCTCTCGTACTTTGGCGAGACGCCGGAGAACCCGCGCTGCGGCAACTGCTCTGGCTGCATGGCATCGCAGCAGGAGCGCGATGTGACCCGCGAGGCGGGCCGAATCGTGGCCTGCGTACTGGCGCTGGGCGGCAAATACGGCAAGGCACTGACGGCCAAGGTGCTCGCCGGATGCCGGGATGCGCGCATCGCGGAAAAGCAGCTCGATAAGCTGACCGTCTTCGGCAGCCTGAAAGCGGAGGGCGAGGACAACATCCGCGCGATGATTGATGAGCTGATCATGGATGAGGTGCTTGAGGTGACTGACGGGCAATATCCGCTGCTCAAGGCGGGCCCGCGGGCACGCGAAGCACTGCTGGGCGATGAGCCGATTCGCATGACGATCGGCAGCCGAGCGCAGGAGCCGGCACAGCGCCGCCGCGTGAGCATGAAGTCGCATGTGGATAAGACGCTGTTGTCCAGGCTCAACAGACTGCGCAGAAGCATCGCCGAGGAACAGCATGTGCCGCCGTTTATCATCTTTACCAATGCGACGCTGCGGGATATGGCGGTCAAGCGTCCGCGTACGCGCAGCGAGATGATGCGCGTGGACGGTGTTGGCGTGGGCAAGATGGATCGCTATGGTGATATGTTCCTGCGGGTGATCCGGGAATACCTGGCTGAATGACGAAAATGGAGAGAGCATATGCGGGATAAACGGAAGAGAGAAAAAGCGTATATTGGTGCGTTCTGCCTTGCGGCGGCCTGCGTGCTTTTGCTGCTGTGCTCGCAGTGCTCGCCGTTGTATCCCATCAATGTATGGGGCGATGCGAATTGCCTGTTGACTGTGGGCCGCGTGATGCGCGAGGGCGGCGTAGTTTATCGCGATATCTATGAGCAGAAGGGACCGACACTGTATCTGCTGCATGCGATTGCCGCCTGTATATCCGATACCAGTTTTCTGGGCGTATATGTGCTGGAGGTCGTCTCCTTTGCGGCTGTGCTGTATATGGCCTGCCGGCTGGGAATGCGCAGAAGGGGCGCATGGGCAGCCTGCTGCGACACGGCGTTGGTCGGCGCGTGCGTATTGGTCGGCAGTGCATTTTCGCGCGGAGACAGCGCGGAGGAGTTTTGCCTGCCGTTCCTGATGGGCGCCATGTCGCTTATCTTCTGCCACTATGGAGAAAAGGGTGAACCGATGCCCGCGCGGGCGTTGTTTGCCTGTGGTCTGATGGCAGGTGCGGTCGCGACGATCAAGTTCACAATTCTTGGCCTGTTTGTCGGCCTGTGTATCGCGGAAGGTGCTCTGGCGCTGCGCAGCGGCGGCGTGATGCGCGCGGTGAAAAGCGCAGGCGTGTTCCTTGCGGGCATGCTGTTGCCCATTGCTGCGTGGTGCATCTATTTTACCTGCCATGGTGCGCTTGGCGATTTCTATACGGCGTATATCTACAATAATGTCTTTCTCTATAGCGATGAAACGCGTACTGCTATGGACATTGTGCGCGATATCTGGTCTGCTGTGCGGGATAATGCGCTCTGGGTGTTGATTGCAGGCGTCGGCATGCTCCTGTTTTGGGTGGATCGCAGGGAAAAGCCTGCGCTGCGCCTGGCGGTACTGAGCATGGCGGCGTGTGCGTTTGCGGCGGTGTTTCTGCTTGGGCGCACGTGGCCTTATAGTCCGCTGGTGCTGAGCGTGTTTGCCTTTGCCTGTTTGCCTGCGGCGGCAGGGGCGGCGGATGGGCTGAAGCATCGGGCGGCCAAGCGCATTTCCGCCTCGTTTTCCTGTGTGCTGGCGTTGGTCGTGGCGCTGTTTTTGAGTCCAAACGCCTATCTGCGCCACGTGCCTAAGGAAGAACTGGCGCAGACGCGTCTGGCGGCCTATGTGCATGAGGGCGCAACGCTGCTGCAGTACAGCCATCTGGATGACGGATTGTATCTGGCGGCGGACAGATTGCCGCAGCAGAAGTATTTTGTGCGGCTGAATGTAAATCTGCAGGAAATGGATGACGAGCTGGACCGCTATGTGCGCGAGGCAATCCCGGATTATGTGCTTACCAGCTGGAATCCGCTGCCGGAGGAATTTGACCGTTATCAGCTGATCGCAACCGATGCGGGCTATGATGATCGCGACCGCATCAACAAACTGCTCTACCTGTACAGAAGGCGCTGAGCCGGAGGATGCCATGGACACGATCATTTCTGAAAAGGTGCTGCGCGCGTTTATGGAGCGCGTGTTTGAAAAAGAGGGATTTGCCGGGGCGGATGCACGCGTGATTGCCGATGTGCTTATGCAGGCGGATCTGTTTGGCATCGAGAGCCATGGCGCGCAGCGAATGATGTATTATCATCAGAATATTGCGTCCGGCAGCGTGAATACGCAGGCGCAGATCGAGACTGTACGCGAGACGCCGGTTTCTGCGCTGCTGGATGCGCACTTTGCCATGGGCCAGCTGGCTGGTGCGGCGGCGATGCGCATGGCGATCCAAAAGGCAAAGCATACGGGCGTAGGCATTGTCTGCGTGCGCAATTCTTCGCACTACGGCATCGCGGGATACTATCCGCTGATGGCAGCGAGAGAGGGCCTGTGCGCGTTCTCCATGACCAATACGGGGCCGATCATGGTGCCGACATTCGGGCGGGAGATGATGCTGGGCACCAATCCCATCGCCTTCTGTATGCCTGCTGATCCGATGCCGTTCTGGTTTGACGCCTCTACGACGGTGGTGACGCTGGGCAAGGTGGAGGTGTATGCCAAGCGCGGCAAGCCTATGCCTGCGGGCTGGACGATCGACGGCGAGGGATGCACGGCGACGGATGCGAAGCAGATGAATCAGTCCATTCTTTCCGGTGGTCTGGGCGGTATCCTGCCGCTGGGCGGCGAGGGAGAAATATGCAGCGGCCACAAGGGCTATGGCCTGGCTATCATGGTGGAGGCGCTCACCGGCGTGCTGGCGCAGGGGCTGCTTTCGCCCGAGATGCAGGGGGCGCATGGCGACCATACGAGCCACTTTTTTCTGGCGTTTGATCCGGCGATGTTCGGTGATCCGGCACAGATCCGTGCGGGCATGAGCCGCTACCTCCAGATGCTGCGAGACAGCGAGAAGATGCCCGGGCAGGCGCGCATCTATACGCCGGGCGAAAAGGCCTTTGCTTCGCAGCGGCAGCGTTTGGAGAAAGGTATTCCCGTGGAGGCGCGCACGCTGGAGGAACTGCGTACGATCGCGGCGGAGTTGGATGTGGAGGCGATATAATTGGCGGGCGTGAGAAGAATGACAGAAGGCCCGATTGCGCGGCATCTGCTTTCGTATGCGCTGCCGCTGATTCTGGGCAATCTCTTTCAGCTGACATACAATGCGGTCGATTCTATTATCATCGGTAAATTCGCCGGTGAAGGCGCTCTGGCGGCGGTCAGTGCAGCCAATCCGGTGATGACGATTGTGATCCTCGGCGTGTCAGGCATTTCTATCGGTGCGTCGGTGCTCATGAGCCGGTTCTTTGGCGCGGGGGAGGAAGAAAAGCTGCGGCGCGAGGTCGCCACGACGATCCTCTTTGGCGCGGCTGCGTCGCTGGTCGTGTTTGTGCTTGGTCTGGTCTTTTCCGGGGCGATTCTTCGCCTGCTCAATGTGCCGACAGAAATTCTGCCGATGGCAGCAGCGTATCTGCGTGTGATCTTCGTGGGGTTCCTGTTTACGTTTCAGTACAACATCCTGTCTGCGTCGCTGCGCAGCGTGGGTGATGCGCGTACGCCGGTCGTGTATCTTGCGGTTTCTTCCGTGCTTAATGGGTGTCTGGATGTGGTCTTTGTGGCAGGCTGCGGGTGGGGCGTTGTCGGCGCTGGCCTGGCTACTGTGATAGCGCAGGCGGCGAGCAGCATGATGTGCTTTGCGCATATGCGCAGGCATGTGCCGCTGCTGCGTCTGAACCGCAAGGATCTGCGCATTGATCAGGAACTGTTGGCGATGACGCTTGAGAGCGGCTCGATTACCGCCCTGCAGCAGGCCTGCCAGCCGGTGGGCAAGGTGCTCATCCAGAGCGTGATCAACGCACAGGGCATCGCAGTCATTGCAGCGTTCAATGCGGTCAGCCGCGTGGACGACTTTGCCTGCATTCCGGAGCAGAGCATATCCTCGGCGATGATGACCTGTATCGCGCAGAACCGCGGCGCAGGGAAAAATGAGCGCGTGCGTGAAGCGCTGCACACGGGTATGCGGCTGGAGGCTCTCTACGGCTTGTTCATTCTGCTTGCGGTGCAGCTGCTGAAAACGCCAGTCATGCGCCTGTTTGCTGCGCAGGACAGCGCATCCATGGTTGTGATGGGTGTGGATTATCTGTCGCTGATGGCGTTTTTTTACATCCTGCCCGGCATGACCAACGGCATCCAAGGCTTCTTTCGTGGTATGGGCGAGATGAAAACCACACTTGTAGGTACGTTTATCCAGATCTCGGTTCGCACGTTGGTGGTGTATCTGCTGGTGCCTCGCATCGGGCTGTCCGGCGCGGCGCTGGCCTGCGCCATCGGATGGAGCCTGATGTTGGTATATGCCTATTTTCGCTATTGTACGGTCAGCAAAAGGCTGAGATAAATAAAAAAGGAGAGCCTGCGCTCTCCTTTTTTGTTGGCTGCGTATGCTCAGCGCATGCGCAGATAGTCATTGCTGTAGTAAATCGCTTCGCCCACATTGCTGAGCACGCGGGCAACGGTAGAAAAAACATTCTTCTTCTTATTCTGATTCATCATTGATAACCTCCTGAATTTGCAGATGTGTTTATGCGTATCGATTGCGTCCTGATTAGATTGCAGAAGCGAGCAGCATCATCGCGCACAGCGTCACCGGCGCGAAGGAGACCATCACGGTCATCAGCAGCGTTTCACCTGCAGTGGAGCGGACAGCTTTGGTATTGCAGTTGTTTCTCATATCGGTTTACCTCCTTGTATCCGCTGCGTATTCGGGCGGATTGGTCAGACAGCCTGGCTGAGCGCCGCGCCCTTGCGGCGCTCAGCGGCTGTGGACGGTATGATAGCACAAGCAGACAATTTCTGTAAACCCCTATTGAGCATCTTTGTCATATATCGACAGAATGATTAAGAACATTTATTATTAAACGAACCAACTTTCGTTTATCTGCAATAAAAACTGGCAATTATCCTGGCAGAAAGAGAGAAAAGCAGATTTAAAGAATGTCAACCTGCATACTTTTTTCAAGGGACAGCATGCCAAAATAGGCTGCCAAAACACAAAAAACACGCTCCGATTTCATTTCAGAGCGTGTTTTTATTTGCATGAAAGCAAGTTTTCAAGGGCCTTCCGCCTGCAGAAAACGACTTAAGCATTACCAGGCAGTCGTATCAACCTGGTAGGGCATCACAGCGCCCTATGCGCGTGTGATGCCGTTAGAAGCAAGGCGAAGCGCAGCAAAAGAGGGCTTAGCCCTCGCCGCGGCGGGCACGGGCGGCCAGCTTCTTGCGCATCTCGACTTCGAGTACGCGCTTGCGCATGCGCAGGTTCTTCGGCGTGATCTCCAGCAGTTCGTCGTCATCGATGAACTCCAGACACTCTTCCAGCGTCAGCGTCTTCATGGAGGTCAGCTTCATCGCGGTCTCCGCGCCGGCAGCGTTGCGGATGGAGGTCAGATGCTTCTGACGGCAGACGTTGACGTCGATGTCACCGGTGCGCGCGTTCTGGCCGACGATCATGCCGGTATACACCGCAGTGCCCGGGCCGTAGAACAGCGTGCCGCGATCCTGCGCGTAGAACAGGCCGTACATGACCGCCTCGCCCGTCTCCGTGGAAACCAGCGCGCCGCAGTTGCGGTGCGGAATCTCGCCCTTATAGGCCTCGTAGTGATCGAATACGGAACTCATGACGCCCTCGCCGCGCGTGTCGGTCATGAACTCGCTGCGGTAGCCGAACAGACCACGGCTGGGTACGGTAAACTCCAGGCGCACACGGTCCATACCGGTCATGTTCTCCATCACGCCGCGGCGGCGGCCGATCTTCTCGATGACTGCACCCGCATATTCACTGGGCACGTCACAGACCATCTTTTCGACCGGCTCCATCTTCGTGCCGTTCTCGTCGTACTGGATGAGCACTTCCGGCTTGGAAACCTGGAACTCGTAGCCCTGGCGACGCATGTTCTCGATGAGCACGGACAGGTGCAGCTCGCCGCGGCCGCTGACGCGGAACGCATCCGGCGATTCGGTTTCTTCCACGCGCAGGGAGACGTCTGTCTCCAGCTCGCGCATCAGGCGCGCGCGCAGGTGGCGGGAGGTGACGTAGGTGCCCTCACGACCGGCAAACGGGCTGTCGTTGACGGAGAAGGTCATCACGACCGTCGGTTCGGTGATCTTGACGAACGGCAGAGGCTCGACTGCGTCGGTCGCACAGATGGTGTCGCCGATCATGATATCCTCAACGCCGGTAATCGCGACGATCTCACCCATGGATGCTTCCTCGATCGGCACGCGCTTGAGGCCGTCGAACGCAAACAGTGCGCTCATGCGGAAGTTCTCGTGCAGATCGGGATTTTCCAGGTTGCAGCGGGTCTTCATGGTGTTGAGCTTCATGGTGCCGCGGGTGATACGGCCGATGCCGATACGGCCCACGAACTCGTTGTAGTCGATGGTGGAGATGAGCATCTGCGCCGGGCCTTCCGGATCGCCCTTCGGGGCCGGGATGTACTCCAGAATCGTATCGAACAGCGGGCGCAGGTCGGTGCCCGGGTTGGCAAGATCGAGCGTCGCTGTGCCGGCGCGGGCGCTGGCATAGACGATCGGGGTATCCAGCTGGCTCTCGTCCGCATCCAGATCGATCATCAGATCGATGGCCTCGGAAACGACCTCGTCGCAGCGCGCGTCCGGTCGGTCAACTTTGTTGACCACGATGATGACCGGCAGGCCCAGCGCTAAAGCATGCTGGAGTACGAAACGGGTCTGCGGCATCGGTCCTTCGAAGGAGTCGATCAGCAGCAGTACGCCGTCAACCATCTTGAGTACACGCTCCACCTCGCCGCCGAAGTCGGCGTGGCCGGGGGTGTCCACAACGTTGATTTTGATGCCGTTGTAGCTTACAGAGGTGTTCTTGGCCAGGATGGTAATGCCGCGCTCTTTTTCCAGATCGTTGCTGTCCATGACGCGGTCGGCAACCTGCTGGTTCTCGCGGAAAACGCCGCCCTGCTTGAGCATTTCATTGACCAGCGTGGTCTTGCCGTGGTCAACGTGCGCGATGATGGCGATGTTGCGGATATTCTCACGAATGATTTCCAAAATGAAAGCCTTCTTTCTTATGTCGAACGGGAACGAGGGGGAACGTTGGGCTGCCGCCCAAACCTGCCTGAGGGATTTCCATCTCCTCGCTCGACGCTCGTCGGTCAGGGCAGATCTGACAGCCCACTGGGCTGTCATTCACTCCTGCCCCAGTTCGGAAAACCCGAACCCTCAGACTCCCTTCTTCGCTTCGCGCCTATCAAACAAACTTAGCTATTGAACACGCGCACCGGCAGCACCAGGTACAGATAGCTATCGCCTTCCGTCGGGCAGACCACGCACGGGCTCACATTGGAGTTAAAGCGCATGAAGACCTCATCGTCATTGAGCGCCTTGAGCACATCCGTGATATAGCGAACGTTGAACGCAATTGTCAGGTCCTTGCCCTCGGTCGTCACGTCGATCTTCTCTTCCATATCGCCGTTCTCGGAGTTGGAGGTAACCATCAGCGTATCGCCGTCGATCTTGAAGCATACCAGATTGCTCTTGCCCTCGCGCGCAATCAGGCTCGCGCGGTCGATCGCGCTGCCCAGGTCGCTACGGCGAACGGCCACACGCGTCTGCCACTCCTGCGGCAGAATCTGGCGGTAGCGGATAAACTCGCCTTCGAGCAGGCGGGCTACGATGTGCGTGGCGCCCATGTTCAGCTGCACATGGCTGCGGCTGAAACACATAGAAACCTCTTCGTCCGTATCATTGAGAATCTTCGCGATATCGCCCAGCACCTTACCGCCCACAACAGCCGATACTTCTTTTTCCGGGCCCGCAATGTTTTCCTTGCGCATCGCCAGACGGAAGCCATCCAGCGCAACCACGCGCATTTCCTCCTTGCCGACCTCCATCAGGCAGCCGGTAAGGATCGGGCGGCTCTCATCCACCGCGATTGCAAACAGCGTATGGCCGATCATATCGCGCAGGGTATTCTGCGGCATGGAAAAGGAAGCACCCGCCACCTGCGGCAGCTCCGGATACTCCACCGGGTCAAAGCCGGTGATCGTCGTGCGCGTGCTCGCGCAGCGGATGGTCGCCTGAAGGCGGTCGGAAATGGAAATATCGCACGCGCCGCCGGGCAGCTTGCGCACGATTTCGCAAAGCAACTTTCCGGGCAGCACCGCGCGGCCTTCTTCAATGAACGTAGCCGGGATGATGGTCTCAATGCCCAGCGCCAGATCCGTACAGGTCAGCTTCAGACCTTCGTCACAGGACTCAAAGAGAATGCCTTCCAAAATCGGCTTGGGAGAACGGACCGCCAGCGCGCGGCTGACAATGGACAGACTGGAATTCAGATTGCTTGTATCGCAGGAAAAACGCATATCATCAACCTCCATGGAGTAGTAGCAGTATATAAGGATCAGCAGGAGTAGCCGTAGTGCGGTGGAAAACATGGATAAGTGCCAAAAAGCCAAACCCTGCCTGTCTTTTTGGCTGTGGAAAACCCTGTTCAAATCTGATGAAATATCCCCAGTTTTTCCACATATTTGGGGATAACTTGTCTGAGATAATCAACCGGCTGACTCCGGCCGCAGAAAGGCAAATTCGATCATATTCAGTATTCGCGTTTTCCCTGTGAAATCCTGCATGGTGTGCGAAAAACACTTCCTTATATATGCGCCGAAAGAATCAGGTTTTGCCGCCTTGAGAAACACAGGGGCGTATGATATAATGATGATCAGATTATCAGACGACGGACAAGCCGGAACAGGCGTCGTATTATAAAAGAAGTATGGCTGCATCCGCATGAGCAAAGCAAAGCGGCGGATGGGAAAGGATACGCGATGGATACGATGAAAAAGCCGCGCAAGCTGCCCGAGCAGATTGCCGATAAGCTCAGAGAGATGATCATTCAGGAAGAAATGAAGACCGGAAGCAAGCTGCCGGCTGAGGCTGAACTGATGGCGCGCTTTGGCGTGAGCCGCTCGACCGTACGTGAGGCAGTCAGAATCCTGCAGACGGAGCGCATCGTTGATATCCGTCAGGGACAGGGTACGTTCCTGTGCGCAATGCCGGGTCTGGCGGATGATCCACTGGGATTGCGCTTTGCCGATCAGCAGGAATTGATCAAGCAGCTGCTGGAAACGCGGCTGCTCATCGAGCCCAACGTCGCCGCGCTGGCGGCGCAGCGGCGCGATGAAAGCCATCTGCAGGAAATGAAGCAGCTGCTGGATAAGATGGACAGCGCTTATCTGCACGGAGAGAACTACACGCCCTACGATGCGCAGTTCCATTCCGTGATCGCAAAATGCACCGGTAACGACGTCATCATGCGCCTGCTGCCGACCATTCATGAATCCATCCAGGCTGGCTATCGCCATACGCGCCGCGTGGAGGGTAGCTATCAGCGCGCCAGCCAGTGTCATCTGGATCTATATCGCGCTATCATGGAGCACGACAGCGCGCGCGCCCGCCTGGCGGCGCAGCGCCATATGGTGCAGACGATGCACGATTCGGGCATTGAGGTGCCGGAGGTTTTGACAAGGTGAAGATCATCGCGCGCATTCAGTGCGACTTTAAGGAAAAATTCGGTATTCCGCGCCAAAGTGGGCTTGTGCCGCATACGCGCGCAAGAATCGTCTTCGAGCCGGAATACCGCAATGCGGACGCGCTGCGCGGCATAGAAGAATACTCGCATCTGTGGCTGATCTGGTCATTTTCAAAGGCGGAACGCGAGAGCTGGTCGCCGACGGTGCGCCCGCCGCGCCTTGGCGGCAATACGCGCGTGGGCGTATTCGCCACGCGATCACCGTTCAGGCCGAATGCCATCGGTCTGTCGAGCGTGACGCTGGAAGAGGTTCAGCTGCATACGCCGGATGGGCCTGTGCTCATCGTCGGCGGAGCGGATCTTCTCGACGGCACGCCGATCTACGACATCAAGCCGTATCTGCCGTATGTGGACTGTCATCCCGATGCGCGCGGCGGATTTTCGCAGCGAACGGCGGATTATGCGCTGCGCGTTGTTTTTCCCGAGGCGCTGGAAAGCAGGATTGAGAAAGAAAAAAGACAGGCTGTGCGCGGTGTGCTTGCAGGCGATCCGCGTCCGTCGTATCAGCATGATCCCGAGAGGATGTACGGCGTGCGCTATGCGCAGTATAACGTGAAGTTTACTGTGGATGGCGATACGCTCACGGTAATGGATGTGCTTACAGAAGAATCATGAAGTACAATCAGGCATGAAAAAAGGGCGGTTATTTCGCCCTTTTTTTCATTGAAGTTTTGATTGTATCCGTGAGCCATGCCACGCCCAGCGAGAAGAATATACCAGCAAGCAGATAGAGTACGTTCCATTCGCTGCGCCCGCCGGGCGCATAGTTGTAGCTGTATATCGTGCGGAAGGATTTAACGGAGAAATCTGTAGCGCCTATGCCCAGCGCATTAAAAATCAGGAATATGCTGTTGAGCGCAAAGAATCCCATGAAGTGATGCATCATGATGTCAAACGTATGCCGGCTGATATACAGCGCCAGACGGCTCTTTTTGACGTAGGGAGTGATCAGATGCGCAATGCGCAGGAAAAATGCAATAGCCAGCGCCGCGCCGAAGTATACGCCAAATGCATCGCAGACAAAATATGTGCAGGACGAAAGCAGATACGCCAGATTCTCATAGCGGATACACAGCAGCGCACGCAGAATGACAATGACGAGCAGATACGGCACGGTCGGCAGGGTGTCGCGCTTTTCCAGCGTACGCTTGTAGAGCTGGCCGCCGGCATAGCCAGGCAGCAGGATCAGCGTACGCAGAAGGAACAGCGGCAAAAGATGCTGCATATCGGCATGGCAGATCTGTACTGCGGCGCATCCGGGCAGCAGGCAAAGCACAAACGTGATCCATTCTCTGTCCTTCCACAGGACGGCCATGCGGCGGATCAGGCCGTAGATAATCTGTGATAAAAACAGAGGGAAGATGAACCAGGAACCCAGATTCCACACAAAGTGTTCGCCGTTTGCGATGGGAGCAATGAGCAGTGTATACAGGCTCAGAGTTTCTCCGATTTCAAATCCGCCGAAGCGGCGCAGCAGGGCTGCACCAACGCCGTAGACTGCATTCCAGATGTACAGCGGAAGGAGCAGACGCTTTGCCCGGACGGCGATATCCTGCATGACATCGCCATGGAATTTAAAGAAATAGCCTGCGCCGAAGGCAAAGAGCATCAGATGGAAGGAGTAATATCTGAACAGGCCGTCCATGGAAAACATGTCGCCCAGCGTCGTATGTCCGTCTACAACCAGGACAATCGCGATCAGATACAGCGCGCGGAAAACGAAGTTTTCTTCCTTTCGCGCAGCATGGGAATTGCTCATGATACACCTCTTGATATAACCGAAAGTGTGTTATTCTATAATAATTGAAATTATGCAGATTATTGATGGATTTAAAAATGAATCCTTTTTATATTATAAGATAATTATATCACTTTTTTTCTATAAGACAAGGAAATGTGCAGCTTTCGGTTATGGATGGAAAAAATGAATGATTGTTTGAAAATTTCTGGATCGAAAACGATTGAAAAATAAAAAAATAGTGTTGATATTCTTAAAATACATCATTTTTGTCAGTAGACGTTCAGAGATTCAACCGTATACTTAAAGTAACAGGCTAAATATAGCCATATTTTGAGTATGCTGGTTTGGGGGTGTCATTATGGTCAAGTTTGGTGAGCGTCTCAAAGCCGCACGCACAGCCAAACATATGAGCCAGCAAGCCCTGGCGGATGTGATTGGAAAGAGCCTCAACACCGTCGGGTTGTATGAGCGCGGTCTCAGGCAGCCGAGTCTGGAAACGCTGTGCCTGCTTGCGGATACGCTGGATGTTTCCTGCGATTATCTGCTGGCGAGAACGGAAGCGAAGAAGACGGCAAAGATGTCTGAAGCTGCAGATGACAATCTGGCTATGCGGGTCTCCAGGATTGAAAATCATTTGGGACTGGATTGATCTGATAATATGCTTGAAAAGAAAAGCGTCGGAAACCGGCGCTTTTTTGTTTATGAAAAATGATATGGAAAATCAGGATTCTGCCGCAGAATCGGTCACAGTCCGCTTTTTGACGGAATCTTCCATATTCAGGCGATGATGGCGCTTGCGCGGCGGCGTAAGCAGATACAGGCGGTAGCGCTCACGAACATCGTCGATTTCGCTTTGGCAGGCGCTGTATATGCGCTGATGGGTAATCAGATAACCGTTCTGTGCGCGCTTGAAATGCATCTGGCCGTAGGCAAAGCCATGCGCCGGACAGGTGGAAAGAGCCATGTACTTTTCGCGTCCACTGTCAAACCAGGGTGTGTCAAATGCCGTGCGCCGGCCGCATATGGGGCAGGAGATATTCATCAGCCGTTCATCGGCCAATGCGTCCGTCTGATAAGTATGGTGCGTGGGCAGGGAGATAAGCACGGAGGATGCGATGCGCTTTTCCTTGACAATGACCTGTGCGAGCTGGCTGCGCTTGTCTTCTTCCATAGCGCGTACGGCCTCGTCGATTGAGCACAGCAGTGAAGCGGTGCACTGTGCGTCGTATACGGCCCTGTGCGCCGGCACGTCGATGGTGATATTCTGGTGCTCCATTGCGGCATGCAGATTCATCTGCTGATGCCATGCGCCAAGGCACGCGCCGCCGAAGACCAGCTGAGCGTCAATGGGCGGCTCGAAGGGCAGCTGTGTCTGGTGAAAGGCTGCGTTGCGCTTAAGCACCGGAAAATCGTCGCGGCCCCAGGTCACCAGCTGGCAATCCTCGCCGCACCAGGCGATGAAGTCGGCAAAGACGTCGGCAAAAGTACCGCCCGTTTCCAGCTCGGCTTCGGTCATGCCGGTCACCTTTTTGATATGCTTATCCAGACGCTTATACAGTCTGGGGCGAATCAGCCGGGAAAAGGTATCCACGACGTTGTAATCGCGGTCCACCCTGCATGCGCCGATCTCGATGATCTCATGGGGCATGCGGTGGTTGGGATTGTATCCGTTCTGGTTCCACTCCAGGTCAAAGACGATAAGATGACGGCATTCGCCGCTCGAAAAAGAAAACATGATTCACATCCTGTTCGAAATTCCTGTGCATCCTATTGTAACGCATCACAGCGTATTTTCATAGAGGGAATTTGAACATGGGATTTTCTTGAACATGCATGCTTTTTCTGCTATCATTTGTGTAGAAAGTAAACACGAAGGGGAATACACATGAACCTGTTTGATATTCTGGGTCCGGTGATGGTCGGACCCAGTTCGTCCCATACGGCGGGCGCGGTACGCATAGGGCGCATGGCGCGCAGGCTGCTGGGAGAGAATACGCCGAGGTTGGCGCGTATTGCGCTGTCGGGTTCCTTTGCCGCGACCGGTCAGGGGCACGGAACAGACCGTGCACTGATTGCGGGACTGCTGGGCATGCAGCCTGACGACGAGCGGATTCCCTGCAGCTTTGACGTTGCCAGAGCGGAAGGCATGGGCTATGCGTTTTCGCGTGTTAATCTGCCGGGCGAGCATCCCAATACGGCGAAGATCGAGCTGGAAGGCGCATCCGGCAAAAAGATGTCGATGACCGCAGCGTCGCTGGGCGGCGGGCGCATCATGGTGGTGGAGATGAACGGCCTGCGCGTAAGTTTCTCCGGTGATTTGCCCACGCTGATCGTGCTCAACCGCGACCAGCCGGGCCATGTGCGCGACGTATCGGATATTCTGGCGCGCGCAGGTGTAAATATCGCCACGCTGCACCTGTATCGCGATTATCCCGGCGGCAATGCTGTCATGATCATTGAAACGGATAAGACGGTGCCGGCAGAGAGCATTGAATGCCTGCGTGCGATCCGGGGCATCACAGGCGTCACGTTTGTCGGTGCGGAAAAGGAGGGATAAGGATGGCAATTGAATCGCTGGCAGCGCTGGAAAAGGCGGGCAGGCACGAGGATTTATTCGACGTTGTGCTCAAAAGCGACTGTGTGGATCGCGGCGTAACGCCCGGCGCATCCATCTCTCAGATGACCGTGCTCTACAATGCTATCCGCCGGGCGAAGGAAGGATACGAGCCTACGCTCAGATCCAGAAGCGGCATGGTCGGCGGCGACGGCGCAAAGATGCGCGAATATGCTGCATCGGGTAAGAGCATCTGCGGTGAGTATATCGGCTCTGTATTGGCGCAGGCGATTGAAATGGGCGAGAGCAACGCATGCATGAAGTGCATCGTTGCCGCGCCAACGGCGGGAAGCTGCGGCGTGCTGCCTGCGGTGCTGCTGCCCTATCAGCAGCGCGAGAAGCTGGATGACGCTGCAATGGTGCGCGCGATGTATGTGGCCGGCGCAATCGGCCAGGTGATCGCCGAGAAAGCGTCTATCGCCGGCGCGGCAGGCGGCTGCCAGGCGGAAATCGGCACAGCGAGCGCCATGGGCGCGGCTGCGCTGTGCTATCTGGCGGGCGGCGATTCGCAGGCTGTGTGCCATGCGGCCGCGATGGCGATCAAGAGCCTGCTGGGCCTCGTATGCGATCCGGTGGCGGGTCTGGTCGAGGTGCCGTGCGTTAAGCGCAATGCGGCCGGCGCGATGATTGCGATGTCCAGCGCGGATCTGGCGCTGGCGGGCATCCGCAGCGCGGTGCCTCCGGATGAGGTAATCGACGCGATGCGCGAGGTAGGCGATAAGATGGATGTATCGCTGCGCGAAACAGGCCTTGGCGGCGTGGCTGCTACGGCATTTGGTCAGGCGATTACGGAAAGAATGAGCGGACAATAAGCGAGGATACTATGAAACTGATTGCCGATCTGCATACCCATACCCTGGCCAGCGGCCATGCCTACGGCACAATCCGCGAAAACGCGCAGGCCGCAGCGGAAAAAGGGCTGAAAATTCTCGGTGTTACCGAGCATGCGCCGGGCATTCCCGGCACGTGTGATCCGATTTATTTTGTGAATCTGCGCTGCGTGCCGCAGGTGCTCTGTGGTGTGCGCATGCTGCATGGAAGCGAAATCAATGTGCTTGAGGGCGGAAATCTCTCTTTGCCGGAGAGGCACATTGGATATCTGGATTATGTGTCGGCGGGCATTCATATCCAGTGCTACAAGGATCAGGGTGCTGCGGGCAATACGAAGAACGTCATCGGCTGCATGGAAAAGACGAGGAAGCTGCGTTTCATCACCCATCCGGACGATAGCCGCACGCCGCTTGATTATGAGGAACTATGCAAGGGTGCAAGGGATAACAACGTGGCGCTGGAGGTGAACAACTCTTCGCTCATTGAGCCTGTTTTCCGGCTGAACAGCAGGGAAAACTACAAAAAGATGCTGGAGTACTGCGAGAAGTATCGTGTGCCGGTGGTTATTGATTCCGATGCGCACGATCCCAGCGCTGTGGGCAGGGTGAATCTGGCGGTGGATATGATCAGAAACTATGGATTTGACGAGAGCCTGATTCTCAATACCGATGAGAAGAAGCTGTTGGATTTTCTGCTGGTAAAGTAAAGAAAAAGACGCTCATGATGAGCGTCTTTTTTAGTGAGGAATAGGGATATTTAGTTCATTAAGGAATCTTAAAACCGCCGCGAAGCGAAGAAGGGGTCTGGGGACAATGTCCCCAGGCCGGTTTGGGCGGCAGCTCAACGTAACCCGTGCGCGAAGCGCCAGATAAGCAAGAATCAAACAGGAGCCGAAGGCGACGCTTTTGATTCTGACACAGCTTTGAAAGAATTTGTGTAGTCTGAGAAATTCTTTCAATCTGTACCGGAATCGTAATTGTCGCCTTCGGCTTC
>JAFQIF010000088.1 GCA_017397695.1 Clostridia bacterium | reverse complement strand
GAAGTTTTACCTTCAAGGTTCAAAACTCATTGCGAATTGACTGTCTTTGTACAACGACGACTCGTGAAAATCGTCGTTCGCGTTCTTCTTGATTCTGTATCGTTTTCAAGGATCATGTCCCGCTCAAAGTTTCCCTCTCGCGTGACAGCTAGAATAGTATACTACTTCCCTCGACGTTTGTCAACACCTTTTTTGAACTTTTTTCAAACTTTTTTGAAACAAGCGGATTCTGCGATTATACCTCCCTTTCATCCGTCACTTCGAATCGTATCGCTCCAGCATCCGCTCGATGTGCTTCTTTGCCGCACGCTGCGCGTGCTGCACACTGTCCATATCCGGCGCCTTATCGCCCATCAGCTGCACAAACTGGCTCACCTTCAGCCCCAGCGCATCCTGCATATCGCGATCAGATCCCTGCGGTGCAACCAGATAATAACACAGAATCGAGTCCTGCTGGCCCATTCTGTGCGCGCGATCCTCCGCCTGAGAATGGACCGCAGGGGACCAGTCCAACTCGCCAAAGACCACACAGCTCGCCCGCTGCAGATTCAGTCCTGCCGCAGAGCGCAGCGAAATCACGCACAGATTTGTCTCGCCATTCATAAACCGCTCGACTGACACATCCTTTTGCGCCGTACTCTCCCGGCCCGTGATAAACACCGGCTTGTAACTCGCCAATTCTTTCTTATAAATATCCATCACAGCGTGATGATGCGCAAAGAGAAGCACTTTCTCGTCGCTGTCCAGCAGGGCGCGCACAAACGCCGCGACAAACGGCGCCTTCGCCACGCCCGTCGCCTGGCGCTCTCCGGCGCTGATCCTCTCCTCCAGCAGCGCGCGTTCTTTGGCGTCCGGATGCAGCGCGCGCAGGCTGCCCAGCATCTCCATCACCGGACGCATCAGTTCGCGGTACACCCTGTCGTCTGCGTCAATTTCCTGCACCAGCTTGCGCTTGGGCGGCAGTTCGGAGAGCACTTCCTGCTTCGTTCTTCTGAGAATCAGCCCCTCACGCTTGAGATGCGCGCCCAGCAGTGCAGGATCGCGCACAATGTGATTGCCATAGCCGTCACACCACTCGCGTGTAAAGCTTTCCCAATCGCCCAGGCAATGAAAGTCCAGAATATTAATCACATTCCAGATCTCCGCGCCGCGATTGTAAATCGGCGTGCCGGAGAGGCCGATGACACGCTCGCTGCTCTCGGCCAACAGGCTCGCCGCCGAGTATTTTTCCGTTCCCGCATGACGAAGCTCCTGCACCTCGTCAAAGATCACCGCGCGAAACCTCATCTGCGGCAGCGCCTTCTTCCAGCCGCGCAGCAGCAGATAATGGACGATATAAACATCCGCCTGCGGCAGGTCGTAGGGCTTGAGACCCCGGATCACATGCACACGCGGCATCTGTCCGTTTACACGAAGAAAGCGGTGCACCTCACTTTCCCAATTTCGCATCAAATGCGGCGGCACGACCAGCAGCGCCGGCATATCCCCTGTCGCTGCCAGGCAAGCCAGCGCCTGCACCGTTTTGCCAAGGCCCATCTCATCCGCCAGCAACGTGCGCTCGTTGGCCAGCAGGAAACTCAGACCTTCCTTCTGGAATTCCCGCAGGCTACCCTCAAACGTCCCCTCCGGCGGATTGCTGCGAAGCGGCAGGCGCAACGCAGCTTCCCGCCTGAGCGCATGCTCCCGTGCCGCAGCAAGCGCCTTCTCCCACAATGCGCGATCACGCGGTGCTATCTCCAGCGGATAGCGCATCATCAGCCAGTTGACCTCGCCGATGATTCTTCGGTTTGCTGTAAATCTCGCTTCACCGCGCTTGCGCTCGCTGCCCGGGAACAGCCGCTTCGCCATCTCCGTTACGCAGGGCTCGCCTTTGATCGTCCAACACTTGCTCCTTCTATTATAAGAAAGCATGCCGTATACATGGCCCACTGCAGGCACATCGCGCATATAGCCAGGCAGTCTGTCCATCTCTTCCCGCATCATACTGCACACTCTCCTTTCTGCAATCGCTCTGTCTTACGGAAGGCTGATCCCCCACAGCCGCTCCAGGGCAAGGAGGCGCACGCGCTTCCCGCCGATCGCCGCAGGCAGATTCACACCGCGCGGCGCAACCACAATCAGCGCACCAATCCGGTCGCACGCAGCATAGCGCGTCAGCTGCGCAATCAACTTCGCCCGCTCCGGCCTTTTCTTCTTTATCTCGATTCCCACCGAACCGGCCAGAAAATCAATCCGGCAGCGCGGCGCCAGGCGGGCCTCATGCACCGCTTCAATGCCCGCGTCAGACAGTGCCTGCGCAACAAGCGCATGGAGTTTTTCTTCTGTATCCGAAGCGCCGCAGCGAATGGCCGACAGCGCATCGACGATTCCTTCCGTTTCACAATACACCGTCCCACCCCCTTACATGATTCTGTATTGTAACATGCAGACCGGAAAGCCACAAGAACCCGTATCAAAAAAGTGCTTCTTCCGCCTTTGCTCTTGCATCTCGGACCGATTTGCGGTATGATGATGGATAGGATATGTATTTGTATAATATGATCGAATCACTGTCGGCTTCACCCCGAAACCGGCCGTGCCTATCGAAAGGAGTTTTCTTCATATGAGATCCACCCGCCGCATGCTGACACTGCTTCTGTGTCTGATTCTGGTGTGCACGGCCTCTGCCGCTTCCGCCGCCACGAAGAAGCCGAGCAAGACTTTTACCGCCGTTCCGACCTTGAAGTTTACGGATGCTCCATCCGGCACGGATTCCGGCGGCATGAACGATATCACGATCAGCGCCAGCCTTCCCGGCTTTCTGACCATGTATCTGCTTGACGAAAACGGCAGCATCGCAAAGACCTTTGCCGAAAACCTGGAAATTCATTCCAAGACAACAACTTTCGACTTCCACGCGGTCAACGACAACGGCGATCCGCTTGATCCGGGCACGTACACCATCAGCGCAGAAATGGTCAGCCAGTTCGGCGTGACATCCAAGACGCTGACCAAGAATACATCGATCCGCGAGACCAAGACTTCCTCCAAGAGTTCTTCCTCCACGAAGACGGCCAGTTCTTCCAGCTCCAAGACTTCCTCCTCTTCGAAGAATTCCTCCTCCGGCACGAAGGCCGCCGCCACTAAGGAATCTGCCCCCAAGGCTACGCCGGTGCCGGAAAAGATGGCATACACCACCGGCAGTTCTGCCATGGGCGATGAGGGTCTGCTCATCGGTGTCGGCGTGGATGACGCCGGCGCCAACAGCACTGCCGGCTACTGGGGCCTGACTGCCGATGCAACCGATGCGGAAATCTGGGCTGCAATTACCCGCGAGATGGTCGGCGCAGACGTGGCTGAGAACGAAACTGCTTACATCTACGATTCTCCGGAAAGCGGCCGCAAGAAGCTCGGTTCCGTGTCTGGTATCTCTCAGGGTCTGAATGTGATCACCCAGCGCGACGACGGCTGGGCTCTGGTAGAAGCTTTCCGCAACGAGGACGGCGCTTTCATTCGCGGCTACATCAAGTCCGATAAGCTTCGCCCGGTCGAACCGAACCTCAACTACGGCATCGTCATTGACAAGGCAGCGCAGACGCTGACCGTTTACAAGGACGGCACGCGTCTGGGTTCCTGCAAGGTGACCACCGGCCTGCCGACGACCAAGTATCCGCATCGCGAGACCCCGGCAGGCGAGTTTATTCTGGTGACCCGCCGTGGCTCCTACGAGTACTACGGCATGGGCTTCACCAAGTACACCATCCGCTTCAATGGCAACTACTATCTCTGCGAGATCCCGACAACCAAGAAAAACGGCACCAAGTTCGTAGAAGACGTCGAGAATTCGCTGGGCGGCAAGGGTACCCGCGGCAGCGTCTGCGTCGCGCATGACGCTTCCACCGACGGCGGCATCAATGCCGAGTGGATCTGGAACATGACCGACGAAAACAAGCGCGTCAAGGTTCTGATCTTTGATGACAAGGCGCGCACCGACGTACCGGTTTCCGCCAAATAAACACGCTATAAAAAGAATTCCGGAAGCTGATATTCCGGAATTCTTTTTATTGTACCGATCTTTTCCTGCATGGCATGCTTCTGAATCAGGCCATTTCAAAAAGGATATTATCGTTTTCCTCCGCACAGTCGCAGAGCACCTGTTCCAGCCGCACGAGATAGGCGCTCATCTCGTCAGTAGCAGCTTTTCCGGTCAGCAGGATACGGGTTTTGCCGCTCTCCGTGCTCAGGCAGTCGTGCAGTGCATCAAGGTTCCTGCCGTAATACGCCGGCAGATCCAGCACATAGGCCAGATACACATGCAACGCACCGACCGTATGAATATTCGTTACATCGATTCTTACCGTCTTCATCGTTTACTCCCCAAACAGCCAGTTCATAATCGCATCCATATCTTCATCCGAAAACAGTGAGGTTCCTTCCTCATACGCAGGATCGACATATGCATACGAATCGCTTGCAGACGATGCGCCGTCATCCGACCAGACCACCTCAATCTCATCGAAGGATGCATAATGATCGTCCGTATAGTAAATCAGTCCGTCGCTGGAAAACACCACGCGCTTTCCATTGCGGAAGCCGCCGTCAAAATCGATGTCGCACTCCGTCCACTTGCGCCCCTTCTTCTCCGGCAGCAGCTTTTCGTAATTGCCAAAGCGGTCGCCGCCAATGGAGCAGCCATCCGCCACATCCCACAGGTTGCCTTTTCGGCTGTCCCAGCCCAGCGCCTGCGCTTCTTTTTTGGTCAGATAGTTATCCGGCAGTTCCTCAAAGAAGGTGAGATAAATCGCCACCTCTTCCATGGAGTCATACCAGCCGTCTTCCTCCACATCATAATCCGCTGCATCTACCGTGATCGTCTTAGCGAGCGCGGCAGGCATAAACAGCAGCAGCGCGAGCAGCAGCGTGATCAGGCGTATCAAATTGCGTTTCACATTCTTTCCTCCCGTCATAGATAGCTGCCGCCATTATAGCACATTTGCCGAGTCCTGCCAACTTTTCTCTTTTCTGCCCCGAAAAACGGCGCCGCATCCCCGTCCGGTTCTGTTTTGCGCATTCCGGAAGGATTTCCAAGGACGTCTGAAGAAACTATTTCCCGTGTGGCGCATATCGCCTCGGAGCCGCAAAGCTCCGAAATCGCGCATCAACTCCCAAGGAGGAATCCTGATGAATATCGAAGCCATTGTCACCGCCCAGCGCGATTATTTTTCCGGAGGCGAAACGCTTCCCGTTTCCTTTCGCAAGGCCGCGCTGCGCAGGCTGCGCGACGCCATCCTGGCTCGCGAAGCGGATATCCATGCTGCGCTGCACAGCGATCTGAACAAATCCGCCTCTGAGAGCTACATGTGCGAAGTCGGCATGACGCTCTCAGAGCTGAACTATATGCTTTCGCACATCGACCGCTGGGCAAAGAAGCGCTATGTCGTCTCTCCGCTGGCGCAGTTTCATGCGCGCAGCTTCACCGTGCATAATCCCTACGGCGTGGTGCTGATCATGTCTCCATGGAATTATCCCTTTATGCTGACGATGGAGCCGCTCATCGGTGCGCTGGCCGCAGGCAACTGCTGCGTGGTCAAGCCTTCCGCCTATGCGCCTGCCACCTCTACGATCATCCGTGAAATCGTAAGCACCTGCTTCCCATCTGATTACGTTATCGTCATCGAAGGCGGCCGCAAGGAGAATCAGGCCCTTCTGGATCAGCGATTTGATTACATCTTCTTTACCGGCGGCGTAACTGTCGGCCGCGAGGTCATGCGCAAAGCCGCCGAGCACCTCACGCCCGTCTCGCTGGAGCTGGGCGGTAAGAGCCCGTGTATCGTCGACGCCACGGCAAAGCTCGACCTGGCTGCCAAACGGCTGGCCTTTGGCAAGCTGCTCAACTGCGGGCAGACCTGCGTCGCGCCGGATTATCTGCTCATTGACAGAAGAATCAAGGACGAATTTCTCGCCCTGCTGAAAAAGCACATCGTCTCCATGATCGGCGAAGATGCGCTTGCGAATGACAAGTATGTCCGGATGGTCAACCGCAGGCACTACGACCGCGTAATGGGGCTGATCGATCCTGCCAAAGTCATACTCGGAGGTGAAGGCAACGAAGCCACACTGCACATCCAGCCAACGATCATGGACCATGTGACGCCGGACGATGCGGTCATGCAGGAAGAGATTTTCGGTCCCGTCCTGCCGGTAATTGCCTATGATTCCATCGACGAAGCCATTGCATTCATCAACAGCCGCGAGCACCCGCTGGCGCTGTACCTCTTCTCTGAAAGCAGAGCTACACAGGAGCGCCTCCTGCGCAGCGTGCCCTTCGGCGGCGGCTGCATCAACGACACCATCATTCATCTTGCCACCAGCCGGATGGGCTTTGGCGGTGTGGGCCACAGTGGCATGGGCTCCTACCACGGCAAGAAGAGTTTTGACACATTCAGTCATGAGAAAAGCATCGTACACAAGTCCACATGGATGGATCTGCCGGTGCGGTATATGCCATACAGCAAGATCAAGGACAAGCTGCTGAGGATGTTCCTGAGATAAGGAAACGTCAGGGGTACCGCCATGAACCCTGCCTGAATACCATCTTCTCTCAGGCGCCCTCCTCGCTTCGCGGTGGTTTAAAGAAGCATAGCAAAACCCCGGCTCTGTCGAGTCGGGGTTGGTTTCTTTAATCAGCGATTGCCAATGATATCGCGCAGGGAACGCTTGGCCAGCTGAAGATCCGCCGGATCCTGTTTGATCCAGGAAGAGATCAGCGATCCGTGAATCAGTGCAAAGATCGCCTGCGCTTTCACGACGCTTTCCTCCTCGTCAAAGCCATGAAGTCTGAGGAAATCTGCATACAGCTTCTGCCAGCTGGCGTAGATCGTTTTGCACGCCGCATTCACACCCTCATCCAGATAGACAGATTCAATGGCAATCATCGATAAAAACATAGAGGCAAGCAGCGGTTTTTCACCAATACGGCGGGTCAGATGATCCGCCATACGCTCAAAGGAAGCCAGCGCCGTCTCTTCCACCAGGATCCCCTTCATAATGCCGCGTTCCATCCTTTGGTAGCTATAATCCAGCGCCTCCTGAATCAGCTGAATCTTGCCATCCGGAAAATAATAATAGAAGCTGCCCTTGGGAATGTCACAGCGCTTTAACAGCTCAGAAAGCCCTAGCCCGTAATAGCCTTTTTCTGCAAAGAGTTTTTCCGCCTCTTTGAGAATCATTTCTTTCTTATCCATGTTTTTCATTATATGGCTATCATTTCTGGCTGTCAAGCAAAGAAATGCCGGAGCGCTTGCGCGCCCCGGCATTCGAGAAAAGAAAGGAGTTGTGTGTCAGAATTACTGGAGCGCAGCCGCCGCAGCCAGACCGGCGTTATGACCGGAGCAGATGGCATAAGCAAACAGGCAGCCGCCCATGTACACGTCGCCCTGATGGCCGCCGATGACCTCGCCTGCAGCGTACAGGTTCGGGATGGCTTCCTGATTGGTGTTGAGAACCTGCATGTCATCATTCACGTGCAGGCCGCCCAGAGAGGCGTAGTAACGGATATGCATCTGCATCGCATAGAACGGACCTTCGGTGCTCTGCGCAGCTTTGATGGTGCGGCCGAACTCGTCGGTGCCCTGAGCAGCGGCAACCTCGTTGAACTTCGCAGCAGCGTCCTTCACAGCGTCAGCCGGAACGCCCAGCTTGGCAGCAAGCTCGTCCAGGGTAGCAGCAGTCTTGAGCACCGGCTGGCCGGCATAGTCGTCCTTGAGCCACTCGGCGACATCTTCCATGGAATAAATCTTGGAACCGGTCATGCCGGCGTTGAAACCGTCAAACGCAGCCTGATCCATAACCAGGAACTGGAAGTCGTTCTTCTTCATCTCCTGCATGATATCCCAGGCATTGGCCACTTCGTTGACGAAGCGCACGCCGTCCTGATTGACCATGAAGCCGCCCGCAGCATACGCCTTGGAAACGCCCGGGTTGCAGTACTGGCCCAGGCCGCTCGGCTTGATCATGGAGTTCGGCTGGGTGTTGATCAGCTCCATGGAGATCAGATCAGCATTGAGCGGCTCGACCATCTTGATCGCGTCGCCGGTCGCGCCGGCATGGCCAGCGTAGACAAACTTCTTGAACTCATCCGGAACCAGCTCGTCATTGGCGCCGTAGCCGCCGGTGGCGAGGATGACCTTCTTGGCATTGATGGTATAGGCCTTGCCATTGCCCTCGGCCTTCACGCCGACAACAGCGCCGTTATCGATGATCAGTTCGGTGCCCGGGGTGGAGAGCAGCAGGGTACCGCCCACCTCTTCAAACTTCGCGGTCAGGTTCTTCACGACGCCAGCGCCGCGGCCATCACCGGAGAAGGAAGCGGACGGGCCGTCCTTGCGGACGTACGGAACAGCAGCGCCATCCTCGGCAACCAGCCAGTCAAACGCAGTGCCCAGCGTGCGGGCAAAGTTCTCAACGGTCGGCATATGGTTCTTGTTGTGGCCGTTCGTAGTGATCTGCTTGATGAAATCCTCCGCAGTCTCGGTGGAGCCGGACTCGATGGACCACTTGGAGCCGGTGGCCTTGGTGCCGGCGCCGGCCATGGCAGACGCGCCGCCGGTCATGCCGGTCTTCTCCAGCAGGATGACCTTCGCGCCACCCTGGATGGCCTTGATGCCCGCAGTCAGACCCGCAGCACCGCCGCCCAGAACGACGACATCGGTGTCGAGGACTTCCTCGACGAGCTCGCCCTTGACCACGGCAGCAGTCATAGCAGCCATATCAGCGCCAGCCGCCTCAAGCGCGGTGGTCATGGCAGCCTTGAAGGCGTCAGAGGTAATGGTAGCACCGGCGATGGAATCCACGCCGATGGTCTGGTTGGCCAGAACGGCATCGACCAGCTGCGGCAGCGCCACAGAACCGATACCTTCAGTTTCAGAATGCTCAACGACCTCGATCGCGGTGATCTTGTCCGCATCGACGGTCACCGCCAGCTTCACGTCGCCGTGGAAGCCGGCAGCAGCAGCTTCGTAGGTGCCCGCAGTCATGGCCATCGCGCTCACAGAGCTGATCACCATAAGCATCGCCAGCACAAGAGCAGCAAACTTCTTCATGATATTTTCCTCCTTCTTATTTCCGGTCTAACTAGACGACCGGTCTACTCGTATATCATAGCATGCAAACGAAAACTTGTCAACAAATTAACATATTCTTCCATCATTCGCCTTTTTCTCTGGCATGCATAAACAAAAAGGAATGCCCCGGTCTCCCGGAGCATTCCTGATGCATTTAAATTTACGCGCAGAGCAAGGCAGCGGAGTGCCCTCTGCACGAACGCCGCCCTTTGAAGCACGCCCGAAGGGGACCGTAGCCTGCCGCGCCCAGTGAGTGAAACAGGCGGGCGAAGCGTCGGAAACCGCAAAGAGCGCTTACGCGACTATGCGGTATTCCCGGACCACATGGTGCAGCGGACGCTGCTTACTTCGCCGCAGCGCTCAGACACTCGGAAACGGCCTTCATGATGCGGGTGGAGGTCAGGGTCGCGCCGGCAACGGCATCGACAGAAGCGTTGTTTGCTTCCACGATCTTGGCCGGGATAGACTCGAGCGCGCCAGCGGCCAGCGCCGGGGTCTCGTGGTTCTCCACAACCTCAACAACGGCGATCTTGCCGCCTTCGATCACAGTCTTGACGGTCATCGGACCTTCCTGACCATCAACAGTGGCAGTGTACTCGCCGTCGGTCAGCGCAGCAGTCATATCAAACAGATCGCCCGCAGCGCTTTCCTTCACGAACAGATCCTCGCTCAGCACGTTGGCAGCCGCCTTGACGGTGTAGCCGTCAGCCGGCTCGTTCGCCATCGCATGACGCGCAGCGATCTTGCCGAAGACGATCGGGCCCATGACGCCGGTGCCGCCGGAAACAAACTTGCCCCAGATGCCGCCAACGGTTTCGCCCGCCGCGTACAGACCCGGAATCACATTGCCGGCCTCGTCGAGAACCTGCATGTCGGTGTTCGTGGTCACGCCGCCCAGGGTCATGACGCACAGCGCATGCAGGCGGATGGCGTAGAACTTTTCGCCCTCAATCTTGTTGGTGCAGATGTTGTAGGTGTTGCTGGTGCCATCGTAGAGGCGGCCAAACTCATCGGACGCGCCGGCCTCGACAGCCGCATTGTAAGTTTCCACGGTCTTGGCCAGATTCTCAGCCGGCACGCCGATCTTGGCAGCCAGCTCCTCGATGGTCGCCGCGCTCTCCACAACATGATAGCCGCGCATGGTCTCATCGGCAAAGTATGCGTCATAGAAGTACGCCTGGCCCGCAGCACGCAGATCCTCAACGATCTTATCGGTAAAGATATCATACTGCACAGCATTCGGCTGCTCCTCAAGCGCAACCTCACGGATGGACGGATTCGCTTCGGTCTCGTTGCAGAAACGCTCGCCGTTCTGGTTGACGACGATGCCGCCGGTCTTCCAGGTGTAGGTGGAGGCAATGGCGCCGGTCTTCGGGTTATCCTTGCTAACCAGGCCCATCGGGAAGGTCGGGATGGCGTCCATGGAAGTCAGGTTCGCACCAACCTGCTGCATCATACGCAGGCCGTAGCCGTCCGCGCCCGCAGCGCCGCCGGCCAGATAGTAGCCGCCGTACGGAACGAACTCCGCCATCAGCTTGCCATTGGCAGAGTAGCCGCCGGTCGCCATAATGACAGCCTTCTTTGCGGTGTAGCTCGCGCCGTCCTCGGTGACAACGGTGAGCACCTGGCCCTTGTCGTTGGCAACAAGCTCGGTCGCCTTGGTATTCAGCTTGACCTCGATACGGCCATCGGCCTTCACGAGAGTATCGAGCACCTCATGGGCAGCGGACTTGTAGTTCGCCGGATCCTTCGGGCTCGCCTTGTAGGTGCGCTGGATGGAGTAAAGCGCATGCTCCGGCGCAAACACGGCGCGGGCGCCGGTTGCACGGTCAACGGAGAACTTGCAGTCCTTGATGCCGCTCTCGTAGAGCCAGTCAAACACCTGCGCCGCTTCGTTGGCATAGGTGCGGATCAGCGTCTCGTTCGGCTGGCCGCCGAAGTCGTCGCCGTTGTTGATGATATCAGCCACATAGGAATCGATGGTATCCTCGATGCCATCCTCCTTCTGGATGATGGTACCCGCAGCGGACATGGAGCCGCTGGTGTAGTTGAGCGCGCCGCCGGTCTTGGCGGTCATTTCCAGCACGATGACCTTCTCAGCGCCCTGGGCAACAGCCTCCAGCGCGGCAGACAGACCGCCGCCGCCCGCGCCAACGATCACGACGTCTGCATCCGCTTCCTCAGCCAAGGCCGGGAAGACAAAGCAGGTCGCCAGCATCGCCAGAGCAAGCAGCAGGGAAATCAGCTTCTTCATAGGTGGTTTCCTCCTGTTTGTGGGTTTGTTGTGGTTGTTTCAGAATATACACGAAGGTCAGGGCGCACGCAAGGTACGCCCTGACTTGGTGTCACTTCGGTTGCTTCGCCATATTGATGCAGCTGTGCCTCGCTTATCATCTGGCTGCAAGGCGGCGAAGCATCGGCCGCTTACTTCGCAAAGGCCTGGCCGATACCCGTGCCGATCGCCTGGCAGTCCACAGTCGCACCAGCAACGATGTCGACGTTCGGATCCTGCGCAGCAATGATCGCATTGGTGTACTCAGCAAACTGCTCTTCGGTCATAAACATGTTCTCTTTGCCCTCGCCGAGCTTGGCTTCGACGAGCTTGCCGCCCTGCACAGTGAAGATGACCTCGAACGGATCATGCAGGCCCTGGCACATCGCGGAGTAGTCGCCGTCCGCAGCGTCGGCCCAGGCAACCTTGGCTTCCTCGGTCACAACAGCCTTCACCTCGGAAGCGCCGCCGAACGCAGTCTGCGCAGCAGCGCGGCCGGAAAGCATTGCCTCGGAGAGGAACACGCCGTTCTGATAGAGGTTGGCAACGTAGGAGCCCAGCTGACCGGCCTCATACAGGCCCTTGATCGGCTTGTCGTTCCAGTCGAGAACGCGGCCCGCGGTGTCGCGCTTCGCGCCGCCGGTGGTGGCGACCAGGGTCGGGGTGATGGAAACAGCATAGTACGGAGCGGTATCGATCGGCGCCATCTTCTCAGCAGCGCGGCCGAACTCGGAATCAACGCCCGCAGCGCAGTCGGCGTTCCACTTCTCGATGGTCGCCTTCAGCTGCTCCGGATCGCGGCCGATCTTCGCGGCCAGCTCTTCGATGGTGTCAGCCTTGATGATCCAGCCCTTTTCGATCTCGGCCAGGTTGTCGCTGGTCCACATGTAGCCTTCGGTGGTGGTCGGCCAGCTCAGCCACTGGGAAGCGATGGAGCCCGCCTCGCGGGTCTTCTCGTCGAAGATCAGGTCAACCGGCAGCGCCTTCTCGTGCGGCAGGTCAACATAGCGGCCGTACTCCATGTACTTCATGTGCTGGCGATGATAGCCGGTCGCCTCATCATAGAAACGGGTGCCCTCGGAGCTGATCTCAATCCAGGAGTTGCCCGCCATGGTGAAGTTGCGCATGAAGGTCGCCTCATGCTCCGGAACCTTGATGCCCAGCCAGAAGCCGCCGGACTGGGTCTGGTTGTTCATGTGCCAGATCTGCGCGCCGGCTTCCATGAGCATCTTGATGCCGTCGCCGGTGTTGCCCGGGGTACCCGCGGTGTAGACGACGTCCATACCGTGGAAATCACGCTGCATCTGCAGGTTGTTCTCGTAGCCGCCGCAGGCGAGCAGGGTGCCCTTCTCGGACTTGATGGCAATCTCGGTGCCGTCGGCCTGACGGGCCACAACGCCGAAAACTTCCTTGGTCACCGGGTCCTGAACAAGGGACACGGCCGGGGTCTCGAACATCACTTCGATGCCGCGGCTCTCAACAGCCTTGGCAAAGCAGCGCCACACGCCGCCGTTCTCGAAGGTGGAGCCCTTCGCACGCAGGTGCGCGGAGCAGCCATCGAACACAGAGCCCTCGAAGGTGTCAAACTCGACGACCATGGAACCCCACTTGAGCTCGCCGCCGCCAACATAGCCCGCCTCGTAGTCAACGCCGTCCGCAATGCCCTGAATCCACGGCAGCTGGTCAGCGAAGCCCTGGCACAGCCAGGTGAGGTATTCATCCGGAATGTCGTTCGGACGGTTGCAGTTGTACAGATAGGTCTT
>JAFQIF010000087.1 GCA_017397695.1 Clostridia bacterium | reverse complement strand
GCTGGCGGTACCGCGGCTGACAAGAATACCTGCCATTTCCCCCTGATAATCGACGGTCATGCCGCTTTGCAGGGAAATCGAGTCTTTGGGCTTGAGATAGCCGGTAAAGTGCGCCCCCTGTTTTACGCCGGTGACGGCGATGGTTGTCTTCATGGTGCCAAGGAAGGACCATACCAGCGCCATCGCCACAATCAACAGCGTCAGCGAAAGAATCAGCCAGCTGCCGGGCCGGGCGGCCATGAGGTAATGATTCAGCTCAGGCCCGCCGGGATTTGTGTTTCGGTTCGTTGTCGTTGGCATGGTCTTCTCTCCTTCTGTTGTTCATTCCATGATTCCACGCTGCGCCGCTTTCTCACATGCTAGAATACACTCCACTCTATGGGATCATCACTCGGTATGATATACGGTCCGATATCTGGATCCCAATACTCCTGAACAAGGAGGCCGCCGTTCAAGGTCTCCAGCTCGCCTTCCGTCATTTCGCATACTTGTGGTGCAATGTCCGCCATTGACAATTCCATTCCGATCTCTTTGGCCATCTCAAGGACCTGCTCATGCCCGGCTGCTGACCGCAGACGCTCAAGCAGCTTCTCGTCCGTTGAGACCTTTTCCCAAAATGCCTTCAGATTTTTGTTCATGCTTTTGCCTCCTCGCTCGATGTACCCGCTTTCAGCAGTCTGTCATATGCACAGCAAATCCTTGCTGTCATGATGTTTCACTCAGGGTTCAATCATATTGAATGCCGCAATGCCTGCCAGCGGGAACTGATTCATACTCTGCATCAGCAGTGTCAGATGCGAAGCATCGCCCTGCACAGGAATGGCGGCAAAGGCCTCCATATTGCCCTGCAGCAGGAGCAGCAGCGCGTTCTTCGGACAGCTGATGGACACATCCGCATCCTCGCGATGGGCATTTTCATACACCAGCATCACGCCGTTCTTAATGTGCAGCACATGCTGCTGCTGCACATCCAGCAGCGTGATGTTCATCGTGAAGTCCTGATCGGCCATCATCTGCTTGTCCATCCGGATCGCCATGTAGTCAAAGATCATGGTGGGAGTCATTTCCTTCAGGAAGTTTGCACCGCCCTTGGTCTGAGCTGCATTCATTGCCTGATTGCCATGGCGCAGTTCCAGCGCTGCAGTCAGATAGGCGTTGCGCCAGGGGCCGGACTCCGCACGATAACCCAGCTGTTCCAGCGCATCCGCGCAAAGCAGACGGGCAGCCTCATTCGCAGGGTCAGCATAGACGATGGTGTTGGTGATCTCCGCCACCCACTGGTACTCGCCCTTGTCGAAGTCCGCCTTGGCCATACGCAGCGCTTCGTTCACATCGCCCAGATACTCGACCCACTTCTTCGCGCTCTCGCTGGGCTCAAGCGGATTGAGATTGACCGGATTGGCGTCATACCAGCCCATGTACTTCTGATACACAGCCTTTGAATTGTGCGCCACGGTGCCATAATACTGGCGGGTATACCAGTTCTTCTCAAGCGCTTCGGGCAGCTTAATCATATTGGAGATTTCATCAGAGGTATAGCCCTGATTGATATACGTCAGCGTCTGGTCATTGATGAACTTGTACACTGCGGCAGTGTTAACCAGATATTCATTGATCACCGCATTGCCCCAGTGCGGCCAATTGTGGGACTGGAACACAACCTCCGCCTGTCCGCCATAGCGGGTCATGGTCTGGGTGATATAGCCCGCCCATGCTGCACCATCGCGCACCTGCGCACCGCGCAGGGTGTAGAGGTTGTGCAGCGTGCCGGTGCAGTTCTCCGCCATCCACAGCGCCTTATACTGCGGGAACCATGTGTTCATCTCAGCTGGCGCCTCGGTGCCAGGCGTCATCTGGAATTCCATCTCCACGCCGTCGATGATAAGCGTCTCGCCGGTTTCTCTGATCTCATACGTCGGCGCGATATAGGTCACCGTTCCTGTGGACTGGCCCATGCCGATGCCCTGCGCCATTTTTCCAGTGACGCCGGGCGTAAGCAGCACGCCGTACTGGTAGTTGGCGCGACGGGTCATGGCCTTTCCGGCATAGACATTCTCCGCAATAGCATGCTCTGCAAAGCCTTCGGGCACGATAACCGGAATCTTTCCGCTGGCGATCTGCTCCTCGAGGGGCAGGGACGCATCCGCTGCGTCTTCGGCCGCCATCACGCCCAGAATACCGCCGAAATGATCGGCATGCGGATGGGAAATCACGACCGCTTTCACGGGATAGCTGCCCAGGTTTTTCTCAATCAGCGCCATGGCCGCCTGAGCCGTCTCCACGCACATGGTCGCGTCGAACACAATCCAGCCGGTCTCGCCCTTGACGACCGTGAGGTTTGCCATGTCATAACCACGAACCTGGTAGATGCCCTCGCAGACCTCAAACAGACCGTAGGCATGGTTGTTGCGCGTGTTTTCCCACAGGCTGGGATTGACGGTATCCGGCGCCTTTTCATGGTCATCAAGGAAGCTGTACGCCGCCTGACTCCACACCACTTTGCCGTCCGCATCGGTCAATTCAAGCGTTTCCGGCGCGTCGATCAGGCCGCGCACAGCGTTGTCGTATTCGCTTGTATCCTCAAAATCAAGAAGAGAATACACGGCAGAATTGATCTGCGCCGTGTAGCCGCTGGCGCCCTTTTCCTCAGCAGTCAGCCCCAGTTCGGCCGTCATCCCCTCCGCCAAAGCACAGGAAAACAGCAGCATGACAGCAAAAACCATTGCAGCAATGCGTTTCATAAGCAAACCTCCTATATTACATTGAATGGAGAACTATCCCTCATTGATCCGCCGTCGATATAGAAATTATAGTGTCAATCCAAAACAGTGTCAATATTTCCCCCTGCGGCTGCCGCCGTCTGATGCGCAGCCCTGCGCCCGCAAAAATCGGATTGCCGGCGGTTTTCTTCTGTGATACACTGAACGCAGAAGAAAATGGCTGACACGCTTTCAAGGAGACGCACCATGTTCAAAGCATCCAAGTTCAATCTTGTCATATCCCATAATAACGAAAAAACCGTGCTGTATAACACCCGGACCGGTTCTTTGATCCGGGTACCAACGTCCGTATATGAGCGTCTGTCTTCGCCCATGCAGCAAAACGACCGGGCGATGGGATTCCTCCGCCGCGGCTTCCTCGTCCCCGGAGATATGGACGAGAGCGCTGCGTTTTACGCACAGTATCAGCGTTTTCTGGATATCGAAGCAGAAACCGTAAGCGTCACTGCAGCCGTCACGCTCTCCTGCAACTACCGCTGCCGCTACTGCTTTGAAAGCGACGTGCTGCAGCCCGAGACGTCCAGTGCCTCACCTGACGTGCTATGCGCGTTCATCGAAAAGGCCGCCGGAGCTCTGACGCACTGCAAAACCATTGCCGTCAAATGGTTCGGCGGCGAGCCGCTGCTGGATTTTGACTATATCCTGACGGCCTCTGAGCGCCTGCTGCGCTATTGCCAAAAAAACGGCATCCAGCTGCGCACGCGCCTGATCACCAACGGCGCGCTGCTTACCGACGCGATGATCAAGCAGCTCCTGCGCTTTAATCTGGTGAGCATACAGATCACGCTCGACGGTGTCAAAGAAACCTACTGCACATACAAAAGTGCATCGCCTCAGGATTACGACGCAGTACTCAATCTGATTGACAGGCAGTGCGGCAATGTCCTTTTCAACCTGCGCCTGAACTGCTATCCGGCCAATCTCGCTTCCCTGCTTGAGCTGACAGACGAGCTGCACAGCCGCCCGCATGTACGCGATCGCATCAATCTCTACCTTGCTCCGGTTGAATCCTCCGCCATGGAAACGTTTGATCCCGAAGGCTATACAGACGCGCATCTGCGCTTTGT
>JAFQIF010000086.1 GCA_017397695.1 Clostridia bacterium | reverse complement strand
GTGCAAGCGCGAGATTCAGCGCATCTTCGGCCTGAACGAAGAGCCGGAATGGCCGCTGCTGGCCAGCGTTGCCCGCCTCAATGAGCAGAAGGGCATCGAGCTGATCAAGCAGATTCTGCCGCAGCTGATGGAAATGGGCGTTCAGCTGATCGTCTTCGGCCAGGGCGACCAGAAGTACATCGATTACTTCAACTGGGCCAAGCAGAACTGGCCGGGCCAGCTTGGTTTCTCCAGCGATTACAACGAGCCGATGGCCAGCAAGATCTTTGCCGGCGCGGATATGTACCTCATGCCCTCCCGCTTTGAGCCGTGCGGCCTGTCCCAGATGATGGCCATGCGCTACGGCACCGTGCCGATCGTGCATGAGACCGGCGGCCTGAAGGACTCTGTACGCGCCTACAAGGATTTCGACGGCATCGGCGACGGCTTCGCCTTCTCCGATTACCAGGCGAAGGATCTTTACCTGGCCATTCAGGAAGCGGTCAAGCTCTACTTCTCCAACGAGGAGATGTTTGACAAGCTGCGCAAGCGCTGCATGGAGAAGGACTTCTCCTGGGACAAGAGTGCGCAGGCATACCAATCCATGTATTCTGATATCTGCGGCACGACCGGCGCAGGCGAATACATCTCCTTCCAGGATGCGTTCGATCAGCTCAAGCACTGCTACCTGGAAAACGCCAAACAGAACAAGTACCGCTATCCGGACAAGTTCCACGCCGGCTATCACCGCGTCATCCAGATCGAGATCGTCGGCCGCGGCTCCGGCTTCTTCTACGTGGAGTATCAGAACGGCGAGCTTTCCGTCATCCCCGAGCCGCGCGGCAACGCCGAAGCCTTCATCGAGTGCAGCTTCGACAATCTGCTGGATATGGCCCGCGGCTTCGTGACCACCGACAAGCTCTTCCTCTCCGGCCAGCTCAAGCTCTCCGGCAACCTCGCCAAGGGCTTCGAGGTACGCTACCTGCTCACCCCGGGCAAGTAATACAGCCATTCAGGCGCTGCCAGACGGCAGCGCCTTTTTTGATATAACAGCAAGCGTCGTTTGCTTTCGCGCGCATTCCATGCTAAAATAAACCAAACGCTATATTCAGGGAGGTATCGCCCATGACCCATATTGCCATTCTCGGCTGCGGTTCCATCGCCCGCACCATGGCCGCCACGCTGCGCGCAATGCGCGACGCGGACGAGAGCGTCTGTCTGTATGCCGCCGCGTCCCGCGATCTGGCGCGCGCACAGGCTTTTGCCGCACAGGAAGGCTTTGAAAAGGCCTACGGCTCCTACGAGGAAATGGCCGCCGATCCGCTCGTCGATCTGGTCTACGTCGCCTCGCCGCACTCGCACCACGCCGAGCACATGAAGCTGTGCATTGAGCACGGCAAGGCAATCCTGTGCGAAAAGTCCTTTACCGGCAACGCACGCCAGGCGCGCGAGGTGCTCGCCCTGGCGAAGGAAAAGAATGTGCTCGTCGCCGAGGCCATCTGGACGCGCTACATGCCCTCCAGAAAGATCATCGACGACCTCATCGCTTCCGGCGCTATCGGCGCGCCGAAGCTGCTCACCGCCAACCTGCATTACGCCATCGATCACGTCCGCCGTATCCGCGAGCCGGAGCTGGCTGGCGGCGCGCTGCTAGATGTGGGCGTGTATCCGCTCAATTTCTGCTCCATGTTCTTCGGCAACGACGTTGTGCGTATGGAATCCAGCGTGAAGCTCATGGATACCGGCGTGGATGAGAGCGAGAGCTTCAGCTTCTACTACGCTGACGGACGCGAGGCGCACATGCATGCCGGCACGGTCATCCGCAGCGACCGCCGCTGCTCCATCTGCGGCACCAAGGGCTACATCGTCGTAGAGAATGTGAACAATCCCGAAAAGATTACCCTCTACCTCGCCGAAGAAGACCACAGGATTGCGCACGACATCGAGATTCCCCCGCAGATCAGCGGCTACGAGTACCAGGTGCGCGCCTGCATGAAGGCGCTGGAAAACGGCGACATCGAATGCCCGGACATGCCGCACAGCGAAACCATCCGCGTGATGGAGCTCATGGATGCGCTGCGCGCGCAGTGGGGCGTGAAGTATCCGTTCGACTGATGGGAGAGACGTTGGAAAACGCCGGGCTGCCGCCCGGACCTGCCTGAGGGGCAGTACCCCTCAGACTCCCGCCTTCGCTCTGCGATGGCTTCAAGCAGCCACACATAAATTCAAGCCCTGTCTTCACAATGTGAAGACAGGGCTTTGGATTTATACATGCTTTCTTAAAACAGCCGCGAAGCGAAGAAGGGGGGCTGGGGATGAAATCCCCAGGCGGATTTGAGGACGAACGTCCAGCGTTTCCCCGTCTCTGCGTCACCGGTTCACCGAGTCCGCCATGCGGTGATACGTGTGACGGATGCCGCGCACGGCGATGGAATAAGCCATGATGTTTTCCGGCAGCGCCATACCGCCGTAGCCGGCGTCGCCCAGGTGATGGATATCCGTACCGGTCATCTTGCACATGAGCGCAATCTGCTTGATGGTATCGGTATCTGCGCCCTCCTGCGAGGTGCCGATGGCGGTGATGGTCAGCGCGCCAAGGCTGTGCGCACAGGATACGAGACCGCGCACGTATTCCAAGGTGATACCCGGCACGGTGCCCGGCGCAGGCAGAAGGATGATATCTGCGCCGGCATCGACAAAGGCCCTGACATCGTCTTCGGTGATGATATTCTCCGCACCCTCGGTAAGCACGCCGGCGGCATGCATCTTGCCCGCGGCGAGGATCATGCTGTCGCCCAATTCCTTTTTATAGAGCTTCAGGGTGCTGATGATCGCAGCGTTTTTCACGCCCATGCCGGGATTGCCGGTGAGCAGGATCATGTCCACGCCCATCTCTTTGGCGCGCTTAGCGTTCTCCAGCGTAGCCACGCGGCCGCCGGTCATCGCCCACATTCCCTCGTACTGACCGGCGATTTCTTCCTCGATGGGCTCCAGATTGATGCCCACGGGCCTTCCTGTCAGTTTTTTGATCATGCGCACGGTATCCTCCGGTGCGCATTCCGGCAGCGCGTTGATCACAGGCTTCTTAACATCAAAGAGATTGAGCAGCAGGATATCCGCGCCCATGGCAGATACGAACTCCGCATTGGTAATATCGCCGAGCATTGGCATGAACGAACCGATGCTTTCGCAGGCAATGACGCGTCCCTCGCTGGATGCGATGGAAGCAAGCAGTTCCCTTGCGCTCATCTTTGCAAAATCCGATGCATGACAATCGAGGATTCTCTTCATAAAAGCATTCACTCCTTTGGTTTCAGTATAATGTACAAAAGGCTTTGCGGCAATGCCTGTATATGAAAAAAGATCATGCAGCCGCATGATCTTTCGCGTTATTATTCTTCCACCCTGCCGAAGCTCTCGTCCGCCAGCAGCTCCTTGAGCTTCCTGTCGGGCGCGGTTTCGTCCGTATCCGGGATGGACAGATCGATGGTGTCGCCGGGCATCTCCAGCGCGACAATTTTGGTATGCTTGGTCTCGCCCGTAAGCGCAAAGCGGCGCGCCACGTCGTCCCTGCCCTGGAAATGCATCGGGATCATAATTCTGGGCTTGACGGTCATCACAAAATAGCCTGCACCCGCGTCATACATGCTTCCCTGGCGCGGATCCACCGGGAAGAACGCCAGATCGATCGACTCCTTGGGGATGGGCGCCACGCACTCATAAAACGCCTTTTCCGCCGCTTCAATCTCGCCGATAGAGCTCTCGTCCCGCCAGTGCCACAGATTGAGATCGCCCGCGTGGAAAAGCGTAATACCCGCATATTCCACCAGGAAGGACACGCCCTCGTCCGTGGAGCCGAAGGCCTTGACCTGAACGCTGCCGAATCCCTGCTTCTCGCCCGGCTTCAGCCGCACGCCGCGGTGCTCCTTGGGCAGATCGTATCCTACGATATACACGGCGTCATCGCCGCACAGATCGTAGATGGTTTCAGAAAAATGGTCGTCATGGCGATGGCTGACAAACACATACAGCTTCCTGTATGCGCTGAGCGCTTCCTTTTCGGGCAGCTCGCGCTTGTCCGGGCCATGCTCGCTCGCGTCAAAGAGAAAGCCTGTTTCGCCGATCGTCACCAGAAAGCCGCTGCCTCCCAGGTACTGCAGTGCAATGTCTTTCATAGGGCTGCAAACGCTCCTTTCCCGAACTCTTATCGCAGAATATTTCAAAAGTATGAAATATTCTTCTCTTCTATTTTAACCATTTTTTTCCACTTGTCAATCTTTTCCTCCTCTTTTGCACCACTTGCGCACCATTTATACACAAATTTATATCAATATACGTTCCCTATGCACCACAAGCTGTCAAATTCCGTCAGATTCCGTCCTCCGAGAATCCATTTTCGCCAAGAATAATCGTCCTTGAGCACACCGCCTTCATGAACATTTCGTCGTGAGATACAGCGATGATGCAGCCGGGATAATCCGCAAACAGCCGCCTGATCACTGGACCGGAAAGGGGCGACAGATTGCGCGTAGGCTCGTCCAGCAGCAGCACATCCGCCCCGGACGCCGCCATCATCAGAAACATCAGTTTCGCCTTCTGCCCGCCGGAAAGCCCCCGACAGGGATGATTCATCTCCTCCGCCGTATACTTCATGGAGCCCAGCGCCACCGCGTTTTTCACCTGCTCCTCTTTTTCGCCCGTCATCATGAGCATCTCCAGCGGCGTCTTATCCATATCCAGCAGATCGCCTGGATCCTGCGGCATATAAAAAACCTTCAAGTCAGCTCGCTGGCAAAGCCGGTCGCGGATGGCGCGCAGCAGCGTGGATTTACCTGCGCCGTTTCTGCCCGCAATGCACACCTTCTCTGCCGCGCGCACGCACAGCCGGATATCCCGGCAGAGCACGCGCTCGCCGACCGTCAATCGCTCCAACGTCAGATCGAGCACCACCTTGGTGGGCGTAAGCGGTTGGCAGGCGAGTTTGGCGAAGATCGCCTCCTCGCTTTCCGGCATCGCGGTCATGTCCTGGGCCTCGCGCTCAAATCGTTTGCCCATCGACGTTACGGCATGCATCTTCTTTTTGAGCATCCGCGCGCCGTGCGGATCCCGACGGGAGACGGCGCTTTGCTCGTGCTCCACCCGCTGCCTGATCTGGTTGTAGCGCTGCATCTTCTTGTCCAGTTCCTCGCGCTCCTTGCGCGCCACCTGCTCCTGATGGGCAAAGAGATCGGCCCGGCTGCGCACGAATGCGTCGTAATCCTGCCTGTGTACGCTCACGCGCGGCACCTGCCGCCGCCGCAGCCGCTCCAGCAGGATCACGCCTGTGGCACAGCGGCGCAGCAGCATTTCATCGTGGGAAACGAAGAGCACCGCCAGACCGCAGGTATTGAGAAAATCCGTCAGAAAGCGGATGGTGTCGCCGTCCAGATCATTGGTCGGCTCGTCGAGCAGAAGCAGCTGCGGCTCGCTCATCATCAGGCGCGCAATCTGCAGCTTCACGCGCTCGCCGCCGGAAAAGGCGCTCATCTCCTGCTCGCTGTAAAATATATCGGCGGCAAGCCCAAGCCGCGAAGCTAGCTCGCCCAGCGCGCGCGGCGTCTGATCATAAAAGCATTCATTGCCGCAGAAGTATTCATATGCGCTCAGCTTCCGCTGCTCAGCGGGCAATTCCTGCGGCAGATAGCCGGTACGGTATGTGTTGGTCATCCGCCCGCTCACTTCGATATACGCGTCGATGGCTTCGTCTCCCAGGATTGCTCTGAGCAGCGTGGATTTTCCGTTGCCCTCCTCACCGATGAGCGCCAGTCTCTCTCCAGGCATCACGGTAAACGTCACGTTTTCGGCGAGCGTGGTCAGATCCTTTTTATGGGTAAGCGTCAGATTTTGTATCGTCAGCATAAACGCTCCTATATATAGCAAAGTCCGCCCTCGGCCATGCCGAAGGCGGACAGACTGCACAAAAAGCCCATACAACCAAAACAGGCGGCTGCTTTCCGCGCGATTCCGTCTTCAGGCACATGCAAACAAGCCGCCTGCAAAGACAGCCGAAAGCAAGGTTCAACAAGACGGAATCAGATACGCATGGTAGAGCGCTCACCTCTTTGCTTATTCTGCGGCTATGATAGCATGATCCACTGTTCATGTCAAGCATCACACGGCCTTGATCCGATTATGAACATTGGGTGAACTGCGTTGACATCGCTCTGTATCCGGCATATAATTACTCACAGTATTAGCATTTTATTCCGACAGGAGGAAGCGTATGAATGCATACGAAGCGCTGGCGCTTGATCTGATGGATTCGCTGGATAAGAATATCAAGAATCCGCCGCACGAGGAAATCAGCGCAACCATGCGCGGAGAGATGGCCGTGCTGCGCCTGCTCGCCCGCGAGGGACAGCCTATCGCAGCGGGCGAAATCAGCCGCACACTGGGGATGACCACCTCGCGCATAGCCGCCGTGCTGGGCAGCCTGGAAAAGAAAAACCTGATCCTGCGGCAGGCGGACGCCAGCGACAAGCGCCGCGTGCTGGTGACGCTGACGCCGCAGGGAAATGTCTTCTTCCTGGCGCGCAAGCAGGAAGCCCTGCGCGATACGGCTGTGATGCTGGCTCGGCTTGGCCAGGAGGACGCCGCGCACTTTGTGCGCATCCTCAAGCGCATCCATGAACTTATGCCAGAACAACCGCTGTGCAAAAAGGAGGAATCCGCCGATGAACAGTAAGCTTTCCACAGGCAAAAAACTGGCGGGACAGGTAAAGCAATACAAGAAAGAAGCGCTGCTCTCCCCGCTGTGCACGATCGGCTGCGTCATTCTGGAGATTCTCATCCCCTATCTGACGGCGTCGATCATCGACAACGGCATCGCTGTGGGCAATATGGCGCATGTTGCGCGCGTCGGCGCGCTCATGGCCGTGATGGCGCTGGCAGCCATGGGCTTCGGCGTGGCGGCAAATCGCCTGAGCGCAAAGGCCGGCACGGGCTTTGCGGCCAATCTGCGCAGCGCCATGTTTGAAAATATCCAAAGCTTCTCGTTTTCCAATATCGATAAATTTTCCACCGCCGGACTGGTGACGCGCCTGACCACGGACGTGGGCCACATCCAAATGGCCTTCCAGATGATCCTGATGGTCTGCACACGCGCGCCGGTAACGCTGATTGTCGCGCTGTTCATGGCGCTGTCCATCAATGCGCGCCTGTCCATGATTTTCCTGTTTGTGATGGTTGTACTGTTCATCGCGCTGTTCATTCTTGTGCCGATGTCCATGCGCTATTTCCGTCAGATGTTCAAGAAATACGACGTGCTCAATGCAACAATCAAGGAAAACGTGGGCGCCATCCGCGTAGTAAAATCCTTTGTCCGCGAAGAACATGAGCATCAGAAATTCACCAAGGCTGCGCAGGATGTATTCCATAACTCCGTTTCCGCCGAAAAGATCATCTCCCTCAACGGCCCGATCATGACCACCTGCGTCTATACCTGCATTCTGCTGATCAGCTGGTTCGGCGCGCAGATGATCGCGAACAAGACCGGCCTGACCACCGGTGAACTGACCAGCCTGCTGTCTTACATCATGAACATCCTCATGAGTCTGATGATGCTCTCCATGATCTTCGTCATGCTCTCCAACTCCGTCGCCGCCGCGCAGCGCGTAGAGGAAGTACTGGAGGAGAAGACCGATATCGCCTCCCCGGAGAACGCTGTGACCACCGTCGCAGACGGCTCCATCGATTTTGAAAACGTCGCCTTTACCTATCAGCAAACGGGCGAAGGCAAGCCCGTCCTCTCGGATATTGATCTGCACATCCGCTCAGGCGAAACCATCGGCATCATTGGCGGCACGGGCTCGAGCAAATCCTCGCTGGTCAATCTGATTTCGCGCCTGTACGACGTATCCAAAGGCAGCGTGAAGGTCGGCGGCGTGGATGTGCGCGATTATGATGTGGAGCGCCTGCGCAGTGAGGTCGCCGTCGTTCTGCAGAAGAACGTGCTCTTCTCCGGCACGATCCTGGATAACCTGCGCTGGGGCGACGAAAACGCAACCGAAGAGCAATGCATAGAAGCCTGCCGGCTGGCCTGTGCAGACGAGTTTATCCGGGGATTCCCGGAGGGTTACAACACGAAAATCGAACGCGGCGGCACGAACGTATCCGGCGGTCAGAAGCAGCGCCTGTGCATTGCGCGCGCGCTGCTGCGCAAGCCGAAGGTACTCATCCTCGACGACTCCACCAGCGCAGTCGACACCGCGACGGACGCGAAGATCCGCACCGCACTTTCGACCTATCTGCCGCAGACGACCAAGATCATCATCGCTCAGCGCATCGCCTCCGTGCAGGATGCTGACCGCGTGCTGGTCATGGACGAGGGCCGCGTGAACGGCTTCGATACGCCCGAGAATCTGCTTGAAACCAACGCAATCTACCGCGAGGTTTATGAGAGCCAGAATCAGGGCGGCAGCGGCGATTTTGACGAGGATTCAAAAAAGGATGATGTCCATGCGAAGGGAGGTGCCCGCGTATGATGAGAGGACCCGGTCCCCGCGGCCCGCATGGCATGAAGGGCGCTGGCCGCCCCGGCGCAAAGAACCCCGGAAAGACACTCAAACGCATTCTCGCCGAGGTCATGAAGCGCTACAAGTGGCATTATCTGCTGGTGCTTGCGTGTATCGTTGTGGCCACGCTGGCCAACGTGCGCGGCACGCTGTTTACCCAGACGCTGATTGACGACTATATCATTCCGCTCTCCGCGCAGGAGAATCCGGATTTCCGCCCGTTGGGCCGCGCGATGCTGGGCGTAGCAGCGTTCTATCTGCTCGGCGCGTTCGCCTCCTGGCTGCAGAATTTCACGATGATCTTCGTCACGCAGGGCACGCTGAAAAACCTGCGCCTCAAGGTCTACGAAAAGATGCAGCGCCTGCCGATCAAGTATTTTGACACGCACGCGCATGGCGACATCATGAGCGTGTACACCAACGACATCGATACCATGCGCCAGATGATCTCCCAGTCGCTGACGCAGCTGGTGACCAGCGTCGTAACGATCATCAGCGTGCTGACCTCGATGATTCTGCTCAGCGCGCCGCTGACGCTCATCACGCTGGTGATGGTCGCGCTGATGCTGCGCATCTCCATGGGCCGTATGGCCAAATCCGGCAGCTTCTTTATCCAGCAGCAGCAGGCGCTGGGCAAGATGAACGGCTACATCGAGGAAATGATGGACGGCCAGAAGGTCGTCAAGGTCTTCTGCCATGAGGAACAAACCCTGGCGAAATTCAGCGAACTCAACAACAATCTGCGTGAAACCGCTTACGCGGCCAACCGCATCTCCGGCACAATCATGCCGGTCAATATCGCCATCGGCAACCTGAGCTATGTGCTGTGCGCGGTTACGGGCGGCCTGCTCGCAGCAAACGGCTATCTCGGCCTGACCATCGGCACGCTGGTCTCCTTCCTCACACTCAACAAGAGCTTCAATCATCCGATCAACCAGGTTTCTCAGCAGGCGAACTCCATCGTCATGGCGCTGGCCGGCGCGGAGCGCGTGTTTGATCTGCTGGACGAGGAACCGGAAACGGATGACGGCTATGTAACGCTGGTGAATATCCGCAAATACAGCGATGGCCAGATCATCGAATGCGAGGAGCGCACGGGCCTGTGGGCTTGGAAGCACACGCACCGTGATACCGGCAAGACGGACTATGTCGAACTGAAAGGCGATATCGTCATGGATGGCGTGGACTTCGGCTACACAGACGACAAGATGGTGCTGCACGATATCCAGCTCTATGCCACTCCCGGTCAAAAGATCGCCTTCGTCGGCTCCACAGGCGCAGGCAAGACGACCATCACCAATCTGATCAATCGCTTCTACGATATTCAGGACGGCAAGATCCGCTACGACGGCATCAACATCACCAAGATCAAAAAGGCCGATCTGCGCAGGTCGCTGGGCGTCGTGCTTCAGGATACCAAGCTCTTCACCGGCACGGTTATGGAAAATATCCGCTATGGACGCCTGGACGCCAGCGACGGCGACTGCATCGCCGCCGCAAAGCTGGCCAACGCGCACGGCTTCATCTCCCGCCTGCCCGACGGCTACAACACCATGCTCACCGGCGACGGCGCGAACCTATCACAGGGCCAGCGCCAGCTGCTCTCCATCGCCCGCGCCGCGGTAGCCGATCCGCCCGTGCTGATCCTGGATGAGGCGACCTCCTCCATCGACACGCGCACCGAGGCGCTGGTACAAGCGGGCATGGACTCCCTGATGAAGGGGCGAACGACATTCGTCATCGCGCACCGGCTTTCCACGGTCAAAAACAGCGACTGCATCATGGTGCTTGAGCAGGGACGCATCATCGAGCGCGGCACGCACGACGAGCTCATCGCCGCCCACGGCAAGTATTACCAGCTTTACACCGGCGACTTCGAATAAGCGTGCTGCGTGTGGGCTGTGCCCACACCCACTTCCGAAAGACTCAGACAATCAAATCACAGCAAAAGACGGACGGTTTTCACCGCCCGTCTTCTGTTATTCATGCTTCCACTGCGCTGCATCCAGAATCTTCTGCCACGTCGCCTCAGTCACCGGAATGCCGTTTGCAAGGTTTTCCCTGCGCGTCCGTTCCAGATACTGGCCCGGCGCGCGCACGCCGTGCATGCCATCCATGGGCTCAAGGCTGCTCAGGAACGCCACAGTCAGCTCCATCTGCGCATCTGCAGCCTCCATGCTGACCACAGCCGCCGGATTCATGCAGATGAACATCTGGCTCATGCCCTTCTCGCCGTCGCCCGGCTTACCGATCTCCAGCGACGTGCGCCCCAGCGACAGCATGGACACCATCAGGTCGATCATGATCGACAGCGCGCTGCCCTTCCATAGCGCCATCGGCATCATCAGCTGACTCTTTGTGATCTCCGCCGGATCGCTGGTCAGGTTGCCTTCGTTATCGTAGCCGCAGGCCGTATCGAGCATTTTGCCCTCCTGCGCCATAATCTCCAGCTTGCCGAATGCATACTGGCTGACGGCCATATCCATCACCAGGCTGCCCGCCTTGCGCGGAATCGCAAAGGTGATCGGGTTATTGCCGGTAGACGGCTCCTTTGCGCCGTAAGCGACGAGATTCAGGCAAGTATTGGTCATGCAAATCCCCATCATGCCCGCATCGGCCATCATCAGGCCGTAGCGGCCCGCGCGCAGCCAGTGGCTGTTGTTTCTCAGGGCCACGCAGGCGATGCCATGCGTCTTTGCCAGTTCAATGGCGCGCTGCGTCACCTGCTGCGCGATCAGCGGACCGATACCAAAGTGCGCGTCCCATACCTCCAGGCCGCCCAAGCCGCTCACCTTCTGCGCCTGCGTGATCGACGGATCGCACAGCCCGCTCTCCATATCCGCCAGATAGCGCGGATAGCGGTTCATACCATGGCTGTACACGCCATCGAGCGAATTGCCCGCAAAGATTTCCGCAAACCGGCGCGCCGTATCGTCATCCATAAAGCGTGTCAGGCCCTTGGTCATCAGGCGCACCGCTTCCTCATGCTGCACGTAAATCACAGGCATTCCTCCTTACTCAGCTGCGCAACGTTAATTTGCCGTACTGCCTCTTTAACGTCCTCTGCACGCACACAGCCCACCTCGCCCAGCATCGCATTGGCTACGCCGCAGGCCATCGCCAGGCGCAGCGCCTCCTGCGGCGCATATCCGCAGTTCATGGCATGCAGCGCACCAGCCAGCGCCGCATCGCCGCTGCCCACGGTGGATACAATCGGCAGATCCGGCACGCGCGCCAGGTAGGCCTGCCCGTTCTCGATCCATACGCCGCCCTGCGCGCCCATAGAAACCAGCAGCGCGCCATAAGGCGGCATGAGCCGTCTTCCCAGCGCAGCAATGCGTTCCGGCGCCTGCGTCCTCTCCTCGCCCAGCAGCGCGCACAGTTCGCGCTCGTTGGGCTTGCCCAGCGCGTAGCGCGCATCCGCCAGCGACTGGGGCAGTGCTGCTGCATTGCAGTCGAGCGCGCAGCGCGCGCCCTTTTCCCCGCACAGGCGGCTGACCTGGGCATAAATATCCGCCGGTGCACCCGCGATGATCGAACCCGAGCAGCAGACCATGTCGCCCGCCCGCACGTTTTCCTCCAGCGCAGCCAGCAGCGCCTGCACATGCGCCGCCCTCACCTGCGGCCCCGCCTCTGTGATCACGGTTTCTCGGTCATTCTGCCTGTCAATGATATTGACCGTCGTACGGCATGCGCCTGGAACCGTCACAAACGTGCATGCACAGCGCTTTTCCATTTCCAGCCGGAAACCCGCTTCGCTCTGCTCGCCCATGAAGGCATACAGATGCACCAGTGCGCCCAGCTGGCTGAGCACGCGCGCCACATTGACGCCCTTGCCGCCAAAGCGCACCGTCGGCCTTTGCCCGGGGTAATCCTCCCCCGCCGCAAAGCCGTCGATCACATAGAGCTTATCGATAGCCGGGTTCAGGCACAGCACGTGAATCATAGCAAAACTCCTTTTTGGGGACGGTGTCCCCAACCCCCTCGCAGGGACATTGCCCCTGCACCCCATGTACGCTTCGCGGCGGTTTAAAGCAAGTACGTCAGATCAAAACACTTCCAGCGCGAGCGTATAGCCGAATGTCCATACGACGAGCATCACGGCCGAACCGGCCAGCAGCAGCTTATGGCCCCGCCGGCTCACGGGGATGCGCGCAAGCATCATCGGCAGGGCACACAGCGCGTAGAGATAGCGCGCGCCGGAAAGCAGCCACGTCGGCGCAAGCACGACGGCCACATACACAAAGCTGTACGCCGCCAGATCAAACGGCAGCCTGCACGAGACAAACGCCAGCAGCAGATAAGCACCCAGCATGCACAGCAGCTGAAAGCCCCATGTCCACAGCCAGTCGTTCTCGCCCATGCCTGTCAGAAAATAATGCACGGTATTGGCGGTCGAGCGCCAGAAAGAGCCCGGCTGCTGATACCAGTTTTCCCTTTGATAGGTCAGATAGGTAAACGGATCGCCCGTCACATGCCAATTCACGACAAAGTACGCGATCATCCCGCCAAACACCAGCAGCACCTGCGCGCAGCAAACAACAAACGCGCGCCAATCCGCCTTCTTCTGCGGAATTTTGCCGCAGAAATCGATAATCAGCAAGCCTGCAAGAACCACACCCGGCATGCGCGTGAATGCGCTCAGCGCGCCGCACAGCGCGCATAGCCACGGATGACCGCGCCGCAGCAGGCACACACCCAGCAGCGACAGGCAGATAAAGAGCGCCTCCGTATACACACAGCCCAGGAACACGCTCAGCGGACTCAGCAGGAAATAGCCAAGGCTCAGCCTCGCTCCGTCCCGCCCGTCATGCATATACGAAAGATCATACACCAGCGCAGAGGACGCCGCGCTGCAGCACAGCGAAATCGCGATACCCGCAGCAAATACATCGCCGCCTGTAAGCGGCGAAACCAAGCGCATCAGCATCGGATACAGCGGAAAGAACACCAGTCTCAGCCGCTCATCGCCCACGGCAGTGTATCCCTGCTGCGCAATACCCACATAGTGCTGCGTGTCCCAGTGCGCCCACAGGCGCTCAAACGACTGTATAAAGCCTTCGCTACCCACGCCGCTCATGCGATACATCGTATAGGCGAGCACGTAGAGCGCAAGGCGCGAGAAAAGCCCGGCGCAGCCGGCCAGGATCAGCGCAGAATGCGGCGCAAAGCGTCTGCGCTTTGCCAAGCCATCCGTCGTTTCCCTGCCGCGCAGCACACGGGCAAAGCGCAAAAGCAGCTGCACGCTGCATGCGCCCATCAACAGCATGGACGCATACGCCGCAATCTGTTCCGCGATATAAACCAGTCGATCGTCCATTCCGGCCATCCTCAGGCATTCCTGCTGCGCTTGCCCGGCTTGCGCGGGGCGGCTGCAGGCTTATAGGCATCCTTCACATCGACGCGGGGCGGCAGCTTCGTACGCGAAGCCAACTGTTCCTCCTCCGGCTCAATCATCTTCGCCATGCGATCCAGCAGGCCGCCTCTCCTGTTCTGGGCTGCGTCCGGCGCATCGTGCGCCTGCATCTGCGGCCATTCAGGCGCATCCGGGAGCTGCGATACCGTTTCGCCCGCCACATAATCGCTGTATGTTTTCATCTTGCTCTGGGCGTTCCTTCTGCGGCGCGCGGCTGCCTGCGGTGCAGGCTCCTGTTCCTGCTGCTCCTGTGCAGCTTCTCGCGCCATATACCCCTCATATTCCGCCTTTTGGCGTTCATACTCCGCCAGTTCAAGCGCGTACTGCGCCTTTTGACGCTCATACTCCGTCATCTGGCGCTCATATTCCTCCTGCGCAAGCCGCGCCTGTTCAGCCTCGTAGGCCTCCTGCGCAAGCCGCGCCTGTTCAGCCTCATAGGCCTCCTGCGCAAGCCGCGCCTGCTCAGCCTCATAGGCTTCCCGCTCGCGGCGAGCCTGCTCAGCCAGCGCACGTGCGCGGGCCTCCTCCTGCATCTGCAGCTGCCAGGCCTTGATCTCCTCGCGACGCTTTTCTACCTCCGCCGCCCCCGGCCCCTCCTGCGTTACCGCGCCGAAGCGTTGCGTGCCGCCCATCTCCTGCGGCGCGCTGCTGCCGTAGCGCATGCCCGGATAGGCATACTCATCCGGAGCCTGCTGTGCCTGAGCCAATACGGCCTGTTCCTCTTCCTCCTGCATCGGCTCCACGTAGAGCGGCAGTTCTTCTTCCTCGATTACTTCAGTATCCCGTATACGCATAGGCATCGTCGCCGCATGGGCGCGCTGCGGCGCCTCTTCCTGCGCTTGCGGTTCCTCCATGCGAAGCAGCCTGCGCATGCGCTGCGCCCAGAGGTGATACGGCTGCCAGCGTAAAAGCCAGATCATCCAGTCAATCACCAGCCCTGCCGCTACGATCACCACGGCGATCACCAGCCAATTTTTACCTAGAAATCCCAGCAGCGTGGTATGATCCGCAGAAAACAGCGCCCAAAGTCCATTGACCAGCGCACGCACCCAGCTCATCAGCACGGTAAACAGGGAATCTGCAAATGTGCCCATGTCCGTTTCAGCTCCTCACGTATCCATATAGCAAAAATCCGGTCGCTTTCCGCGGCCGGAAAAGGGCTGTCGCCCGCGTTTATTCTTGCGCCTCCACCAGGGTAACGGTCACTTCCGGCGTGCTCAGCGCACAGGAGAAGGCCTCGTCGTTGTCGATAGACACCTGAACGGGCAACGTATGCTCGCCCGCCTCCAGACCGGCCGCATCGACAAACAGACGCACATTCGAGCTCTTCAGGTTGTTGATAAAGCTGTACGGACCCATCACCTGCACGGCGCTCTGCTTCACAGAAAGCCTGGCTTCCAGATCCGCAGGCAGGTTTTCTACCGTGATGCCCACGTTTCTGAGCGTGCGCTCCATCGTCTTCTCCTCAATCTCCGCCGTAACGGCGATCTCAGAAGGAATCGCATTTTCAATGCCCGTCAGGCGCCTGAGCTTTACATAGCCATCCACATTGCCGGTCGCGCCCTCGATATCCAGCGGCTGATCGGTCGTGATATATTCCATAGAGCCCAGCAGTTCTTCCTTGGCAGCTACGCGCAGCGCGTCCTGCTCCACGTAGATGTTCACCAGTTCATAGCCTTCCGCCGGTACGCCGGTCACCATGCTCTCAATCGCCAGGGGCACCATAACCGCCGGCACAACCTCCGTATCCACGATCACAGAGTCGGTGATGACCGTCTGATTGGTGATTTCCAGCTTGTCCGATACAATCACCTGGCCGGCGCTGTCCTGCAGCTCCACGTCAAGCGCCGTACGGTCGCTCATCCGGTCCAGCGAGAGCGTCGACAGATCCAGCTTTGCTACGGCGCGCGCCACGCTGATGACCAGCGACTGCGGGCCGGAAACGGAAAGCATATTCGGATCCGTGCGGTAGCTGTCCAGATAGACGTCGTCCGCCGTATAGCCCACCAGCTCAAGCACAACCGGCACGCGGCGGGTGATATAGCGCTCCACATTGACAGTGATGCTGTCCGGTTCACAATCGATCACCGGGCCGTAAAGCTGGGAGGAATAATTGATCGTCAGCGTATTCTCGCCGGCGCCCTCGATCTTGGACAGATCAAAATGCGGATTATACGATGTACTGGTCACGCGGTCATAGTTCTGCTGCGTCACTTCCACCGTCATGCGCACGCCGGGCACAAGCGCCTTGATATCGTCCATGACGATGTAACCGCGGCTCTTGAGCGTAGATTCGTTGGTCACATTTACCGGTACATTCGCAAAGAACTTGGGGCGGGTCAGCGTCATGTCGGACGCCACCAGCGCACTCCACGCCAAAACGGCAATCAGCAACGAAACGAGCATCAGGAAGCGTCGGCTGCTCATGATGCGCGTAATCCACGTTCGAACGCCTTTAAACGGGCCTCTGGCCGCGTCAGGCTTCTTTGTCGGTCTGCTGTTCATCATGCGCGTTTCGCCTCCTTTGCTTGAGATGGAGCCTCGGCACATTCAGATTCAGGCGGCTTTGTTCCTTCTCTTTCTTGTCATACAGTTCATGAAGGGTTTTGCGCAGAGACGCATCGTCCAGATGGCGGATCAACTGACCGCCTCTGGCCATGGAAATGATACCCGTCTCTTCGGACACAATGAACACCGTCGCGTCGGATACCTCGCTCATGCCCAAGCCGGCGCGATGGCGCGTGCCCAGATCGCGGCCCACGCCGGTAGCATCGGAAAGATGCAGCAGGCAGGCAGCGGACATCACGCGGTCTCCGCGCACAACAACAGCGCCGTCATGCAGCGGCGTATTGGGCTCGAATATATTCTCAATCAGCGGCTGGGAAATCAGGCCGTCCACCGGGGTACCGGTCGCGATTACGTCGGTCAGGCGCGTCTTGTTTTCCACGACGATCAGCGCGCCCACACGGCGGCGGGACATATTGCCAAGCGCCAGAACCATTTCGTCAATCATCAGGTCCGTATTGCTCACAGCCTGATGACCGCCTGCAGAATCCAAAATAGCGTTGGTGCCCAGTTCCTCCAGAATGCGGCGGATCTCCGGCTGGAACAACACGATGATCAGTACCGGTCCTGCGTTGATAATCCAGGAAAGCAGCGCATGAATCGTGCGCATGCCGATCATATCGCTGACCCAGGTAGCCAGCAGCAGAATCAGAATGCCTTTGATCGTCTGCGAAATGCGCGTATGGCGCATATGCAGCAGCATTTCATAGATGATCACGCTGAGCAGAATGATATCGATGAGATCGACGATGCTCGGGCGGTTGATCACATTCCATACAACCGCAGAAAATTGTTCGGTGATCGCGTCCACAGCGCATCCTCCCATCTTCCATCCTGATATGCCCCTATTATACACCATCAAATAGGGATATGACAGGGGTGAATTGGAGGAATCCAGGGATTTTTTTACCCCCTCTTCCTCGGGCTCTGCAGCCCGGGGAAGAGGGGGCAATTCGCTATGAAATTACGCGTTTGCGCCGTCGATGCGCATCTCGCCGCTGTGGCTGTTGCGCGCTTCGCGGCTGGTGAAAAGCATCGAAATGCTCCACACGCCCGCTGCGCCGATGATGGTATAGAGCACGCGGGAAATCAGCGCGGATTGTCCGCCGAAGATAAACGCCACCAGATCAAACTGGAACAGCCCCACAAGGCCCCAGTTGATCGCGCCAACGATCACAAGCAGCAGTGATAGTCGATCCATGCAGTCCACTCCTTTCTTCAAAGGAAAGTCTGCTCAGCTCTGCGATCGTTTATGCGCGTTCTGCGCCTGTTTTTGCGCTTTTTTTCGTATGCGGCAGCGTAAGCACGCGGTTTTGCGTGTCGCACAGGGGCTTCGCCTCTCCCGGCCATGCGCACGCAGGCACATCGCGAATGAGCCCCTCGCGTACACAGGCGCTCACCAGACGCAGGGCATACACCGCCGCCATCTCCCGGGAATATCCCAGCAGCCCGGCAAGCTCTGTCAGCCTTTCGTCCGTGTTTTCATCCAGATGCAGCGTAATCCCGCGTTCCATTCTGCCTTGGCTCCTTCCGCTTCTCAGCCCTGCGCGCTTTCCAGCACGAGCATATCCGATACTTTGTCCCTGCGCGATACAGACACGCGCACATCCGTGCCCACGTCATAGCCTGCCTCATACAGGGCTTCGCATACGGTATTATATGCCAATTCCGGCAAATTATTGTCCTGAGAAAGATGCGAAAGAAACACCGCCTGCGTTCCCGTCTTGACCAGGGAAAGCAGCGCCTTGGCGCAGTCCTCGTTGTTCAGATGGCCCTTGCGTCCCAGAATGCGCCGTTTGAGATGGGAGGGATATGGTCCGCGGTTGACCATCTCCACATCATGGTTGGCCTCCAGCACCAGCGCCTGACAGCCCGTGATCGCATCCATCCATGTATCCTGAATACAGCCCAGGTCCGTCGCCACCGCGCAGCGCAGCCCCTGGCAGGAAAAGCTGTAGCCAACAGGTTCGTTTGCGTCGTGCGGAATCGGGAAGGGATGCACGTTGAGGCTGCCGATGTAGAAATCCTCACCCGTGTAGAACGTGCGAAGACACCTCAGCGGAATGCCGGATTCGCGAAGCATGATGCCGTCCCAGGTGCCCTCGTTGGCATAGATCGGCAGGCCGTACTTGCGCGAGAGCACGCCCAGGCCGCGCACGTGATCCACATGCTCATGTGTGACCAGGATCGCATCGACGTCGCGGATATCCACGCCGATTTCGCGCAGATGCGCCTCGATGCGCGCTGCGCTCATGCCTGCGTCGACAAGCAGACGCGTGCCGCCGCAGGAAATATAGATGCAGTTTCCGGAAGAACCGGAAAACAGCGGACAAAGTGTGAGCCGCATGGCTTTACAAATCCCCTTTAATCATATAAAATGCAGGCAGTGCCGCTTGAGGGCAGTGTCTGCTTCAGCTATACATGATTGAATTATACCGTATTTTTCCCGCCGCGTAAAGGAGACAAACATGGACAAAAACAGGCTCTGGGGCCGCATGATCAAGGGCCATCGCATTCATATGCAGGAAACCGTCACCATTGAGAATGACGATATTGAAGAGGCTTTTCTGGAAATCTGCCGCCGCTTCGATGTGCAGCGCCCGCTTCAGCTGCCCAAGCACAATCGTGAGTTTGAAAAATTTGGCCGTACGGCGTTCACGCGCGAGCACTTTACCGAAAGCATCGATTTTCAGCGGCTGGAGATTGAGTTGATCATGCCCGACGGCGAAAAAAAATCCAGCGGAATGCGCAATCCGCTGATGGACGCATGAGTTCGCCGGTCACGGGCCGCTTTGCGCCCACGCCCAGCGGTCGGCTGCATCTGGGCAATCTTCTTTGCTGCCTGCTGGCGTATCTGTCTGCGCGCAGCCAGGGCGGCAGGTTTCTGCTTCGCATCGAGGACCTGGACGTTCCCCGCTGCCCGAAGCGCCTGTGCGATCAGTGTATAGAAGATCTTCGGTTTCTCGGCTTTGACTGGGACGAGGAACCGCTTTATCAGAGCGAACGCACAGAAATCTATCAGAAGTATTTCGATGCGCTCAAGGCGCTTGGCCTCGTCTATCCCTGCTTCTGCACACGCGCGCAGCTGCACGCCGCCATCGCGCCCAATCTCGGCGATCGCGAAAGCGTATACAGCCGAGCCTGCGCATCCCTTACGCCCGATGAAATCGCAGAGCGCGAAAAGACGCGCAGGCCTGCCATGCGCATGCGCGTCCCGGATGAAATCGTTTCGTTTACAGACGGTCACTTCGGCCCGGTGAGCGAGCACCTCTCCCGCGACTGCGGCGACTATATCATCAGGCGCTCGGATGGACTGTTCGGCTATCAACTCGCCGTGGTCATCGATGATGCGCTCAGCGGCGTGAATGAAATCGTGCGCGGACGCGATATCCTCTTCTCCACCCCGCGCCAGATGCATCTGCAGCGCACGCTCGGCTTTGATACGCCGGATTATTATCACATTCCCCTGCTCATGGACGCAAACGGCCGACGCCTGGCCAAGCGCGACAAGGATCTCGATCTGACAGCGCTCTCCAGGATCATGTCGCCCGAACAGATTCTGGGTATGCTCGCTTTCAGCGCAGGCGTGGTCCCCGAGAACCGGCCAGCAAGTCTGGGCGAACTGATCCGCGCATTTGACTGGCAGAACGTCAATCGCGCAGACATCCGTCTGGCGTATACGCCGCCAGCAGCGCCCTAAACTCCGCATTCTCCTGCAGGAACGCGTACTCTGCGCTTTCCCGCATTTCGCGCACGATTCCGGCGAGCATATCGGTATGCCCGCCTTTTTTCATACCCGAGTGTGCATAAAGCAAGCCTTCCCCCGGCCTCCACGGTGTCTGCAGAGCGTCAAACATCGCACGGATCTGCTCCACACTCGCCTGTGTATCCTGCCTGTGCAGCGCTGTCATCAGCTGCGCTGCGTGCCCCGTGTAAGGATGCATCGCCAGCAGACGGACAAATTCCTGCGTCACATCTGCCAGCTTCTGCGCCTGACCGGCATCACCGTCCTCCAATTCCGCCTGAATTAAACGCAGTAGAAGCTGCTGCACATCGCCTGCGCGGCGAAAGAGCGTATATTTTTCCAAAAACGCAACTACCTGTGCAGTCTTATCTTTGTAGTTAGTGAGCTTCACATCGGAGAGCAGTTCCACCAGCTTGTCATGCTGCTTGTTCAAGCGTGCCATCTGCTTGAATACGGGAGCTGATCGCTGCGGCGGGTTTTTATATACCTCTTGCGCCCCCGTTGGCACAGAAAATCTTTCCGCACAGCTACAAGATTTCCTATGCCAACTACACACGAACAGCCGGATTTTGCTCATGCTAAATCCTTCGTTTTGTGTTCCTTTCAGCCCACAAAATCCGCCTGTTCTGCTGCCGCCGAAAAGTGTCTGTCGAGCGTGGGACAGCCCCTTTCCAGCGTCAGTGGTCGCAAAAGGTATAACACACTAGACTTTGCAAGCAAAATCGTGTGCCAACAGGGATGCTTCTCGCCCCTATTGGAACCCCAGGGCCAAGGGATTTCACCCCTCTGGACACCCCGTATATTTTCCTCGAAAATGGTACCCAAACTGTAAAAATGCAGTTTGACACCATTCCTCAGAAAATACAAAACCGCTGTAATCTCCATCCTTGCGGGGATGAAAATTACAGCGGTTTTCGTTTACCATTATTTCTTGAAATCGAAATAATGCTTCTTTACCACATTGAACGACTTATCGCTGATTACGTGTTCGATACGACAAGCATCTTCTGTTGCTGTTTTCTCGTCGATTCCAAGAGACATTAGCATGTTAGAAAGGACGGTATGGCGTTCATATAGTTTTTCTGCAATCTCTTTCCCTGAAGGAGTAAGCGAAATATATCCATCACAATCAACGATAATGTATTCGTCTTTCTTCAAAATGCCGACAGCACGGCTTACTGATGGTTTTGTATATCCAAGATATGTGCCGACATCTATGGCACGAATCTTGGCGTTTTGTTGGAGCAAAATGTAGATGGTCTCCAAATACATTTGTCCCGATTCATGCAGTGCCATAGAAATACCTCGTTTCTTATTTAACATTTTATTATAATACAGTTCCAGCATTTTTACAATATGATCAGTAAAAGTTAGTCTACACTAATCTATTTATGCAATGTTGTGAAAGATGGTTAGCGGACCCTAACCGTGTTTATTCAACCGTCCGAATTATATGAAATTTTGGAAGCACGTCTTGACAAATCCGAAAAAATCCGTATTATTATATGATGTTAGCATTCACTAACCGTTATCCCGATTTCATAGAAATCTCAATCGGGGAAAGGAACTTGCGATGAATTTACGAGAAGCGAACGAAGGACAGGAATACATGATAAGCCGAATCGAAACCGATGACGAAGAGCTTAATGCGTTCCTCTTTTCCCTTGGCTGTTACAGCGGTGAAAAAATCACTGTAGTCCGTCGAATGAAAAGCGGATGTGTTGTAGCGATCAAAGACGGAAGATATAACATTGATAATCAGCTTGCTGAAGCAATCATTATGTAATTTTGTATGCCATGAAATTGTAAGCCAAATGAGCTTTTAGCAAGCTGACTATTTTTTAACCTATCTGTTAGCGATCACTAACCGCCTGAGGCAGTAATATAAATCCAAGAGGATTAAAATAGGAGGACACCCCAATGAGAATTGCTTTGACAGGCAACCCCAACTCAGGTAAGACCACAATGTTCAATGCTCTGACCGGACGTAATGAAAAGGTCGGCAACTGGGCAGGTGTTACCGTAGACAAAAAAGAACACGCTATCAAGAAAGCGTATGCAGGCGGCGATCAGCTAATTGCCGTTGACCTTCCCGGCGCATATTCCATGTCGCCGTTCACAAGCGAGGAAAGCATCACCAGCTCTTATGTGAAGAATGAAAATCCCGATGTTATCATCAACATTGTAGATGCAGAGAATCTGAGCCGCAGCCTTTTCTTCACTACTCAGCTTTTGGAGCTTGGTATCCCCGTTGTTGTTGCTCTGAATAAGAGTGACCTTAACAAGAAAAAAGGCAACAAGATTGATGCGGATACACTTTCCGCAAAGCTCGGCTGTCCGGTTGTCAAAACTGTTTCCACCGCAGCAGACGGACTAAAGGCTCTGATTGAAACCGCCGTAGCTCACGCAGGAAAGGCACAGACCGCACCTTACATACAGGGAGACATTGATCTCACCGACAAAGCAGTAGTCGAAGCTGCTGACCGCAAGCGTTTTGAGTTTGTGAACAAAATCGTGAGCGAAGTTGAATCCCGTAAAGTTCTTACCAAGGACAGAAACCTCGGTGATAAGATCGACGCCGTTCTGACAAACAAGTGGCTCGGTATTCCGATTTTCGCTGCTGTTATGTTCCTTGTGTTCTATATCTCGCAGACCACACTCGGCACATGGATTGCCGATGGCTATGAATTTGAAAACGGCACGTTCATCCCCGGACTTGTTCCGCTGCTTGAAACTTTCCAAGGCTGGGTAAGCGGACTTCTCGAAAATGCCAATCCTCTGCTTTCCGCCATTCTTGTTGATGGCGTAATTGGCGGCGTGGTGGCTGTTGTCGGTTTCCTGCCTCTCGTTATGGTTATGTACTTCCTCATTGCTCTGCTTGAGGACTGCGGCTATATGTCCCGTGTTGCCGTTGTGCTTGACCCCATTTTCAAGAAAGTTGGTCTTTCCGGTAAATCCGTTATTCCGTTCGTTATCACCATCGGCTGTGCCGTTCCCGGTATTATGGCAAGCCGTACCATTCGCAATGAGCGTGAGCGCAGAGCAACCGCAATGCTTGCTCCCTTTATGCCTTGCGGTGCAAAAATCCCTGTTATCGCTCTCTTTGCCGGTGCGTTCTTTGAAGATGCCTGGTGGGTCAGCGCACTGATGTATTTTGCGGGTATCGCCCTTATTTTCTTCGGCGCACTGCTCATCAATAAGATTACGGGTTACAAGGCAAGAAAGTCCTTCTTTATCATTGAACTTCCCGAATATAAGGCTCCGTCTCTTTGGGGTGCGTTCAAGTCCATGTGCAGCCGTGGCTGGGCATACATTGTAAAAGCCGCAACCATCATCCTGCTCTGTAACATGGCAGTTCAGTTGATGCAGACCTTTACTTGGAGCTTCGCCGTTGCGGAATCCGCAGATCAGTCTATCCTTGCAACCATCGCTACTCCTTTTGCTTACCTGCTCGTGCCTATCGTGGGTGTTCTGTCCTGGCAGCTTGCGGCAGCAGCAGTTACCGGCTTTATCGCAAAGGAAAACGTAGTTGGTACTCTGGCTGTCTGCTTTGTTGGTCTTGAAAATCTCATCGACATGGATGAGCTGGCAATGCTGGAGGGCGCCGGCACAGAGGTTGCAGGTATTATCGCAATCTCCAAGGTTGCAGCTCTCGCATATCTGATGTTCAATCTTTATACTCCGCCTTGCTTTGCCGCTATCGGTGCTATGAACGCTGAAATGAAAAGCGCAAAGTGGGTTTGGGGCGGTATCGGCTTCCAGCTTGCTGTTGGCTACACGGTAGCATACTGCATTTACACCATCGGTACACTTATTGTTGCTCCTGCTACTCTGAATGTCGGTGCGGCAATCGCAGGTCTTGTGGCTGTTCTTGTTATGGCAGGTATTGTTGCAGGTATGATTATGAACACCAATAAAAAGCTCAAAGCAGAGTATGCTCTGAGCAAATAAGGAAACCATCTATGGAAGATATTATCATCGTAGTTGTTTTATTAGCCATTGTCGGCGGTATCGTATGGTACATATGGCGGGAAAAGAAATGTGGTACGAAATGCATTGGCTGTCCCTACGCTAAACAATGTGGTGGCAAATGCAGCGGCGGCTGCGATCATGCGAAATCGGATAACCAATACAAACATCAATAATCGTTAAGGGGTGTGTACCTTATCACTTCCTCCCTTTGGATCATTCGCTTGTTGTACTCAGCATAGCATATTGCGCCGGAATGCACAATGGAGACGGATTCAAGCACGGAGAGGATAAATCAACTAAAGGGATAGAAAGTTCATTAAGGGAAAAAAGAAATCTCGGAAATATGCAAACAAACTAACCAAGCGTGCAAGAAACGAATACAACCCCGGGTCCAGGGCCGTGAGGCCTTGGCGGTTTCAAGGGGGAAGGGGAGTCCAGAGGGGCTTGGGGGGAAATCCGAATCCCCCCAGTCCCTCTGGCCCCCAGCGGAGCGCGTAACCTGTTGCGCTCAATAAAAATCACGCTTAAGAAGTATGGCGGAATCGTAATTGTCGCCTTCGGCGCCCGGGAAACTCGCATAGTCGCGGCATACTGCCGCTCCTTGCGATTTCCGACGCTCCG
>JAFQIF010000085.1 GCA_017397695.1 Clostridia bacterium | reverse complement strand
TACACTCAGCTGTGCACCATGCTCTTCTCCAAGCCCACCATCGACGAGGGCTGGGACATGGTCTTCAACTTCATCAAGAACCTCGACGGCAAGGTGCAGGATTCCTCCGGCAACTGCCATAAGCTCGTCGCCTCCGGTGAATACGCCATTGGCGTGACCATCGAGAAGTCTGCTGTTCTCTACAACGATAACCCGGACATTGGCTACATCTACCCGGCCAAGAACTCTGCGGTGCCGGACGGTGTTGCGCTCGTCAAGAACTGCCCGAACCCGGATAACGCGAAGCTGTTCATCGATTTCGTTACCGGCCTGGAGTGCCAGACTGCCCAGAATAAGGATTGGGCCCGTCGCCCGGTCCGTGCCGACCTCACTCCGGAAGGCCTTGTGGGTCTGGATACCCTGGATCTTGGCGACTATGACTTCGCCTATGCTGCCAACAACAAGGCTGAGATCGTGGAAAAGTGGAACGACCTGACCATCGAAGCTGAAGAGTAACCGACTGGCGTCGGGGCTGCATCCGATGAAAGCTTGCATAGCGTGCAGCTTTTGTGGACGAAGCCAATGCTTCCTAAAGCCTGAATCATCGAACCGGGGGACGCCCAGTGTCGTGGGACACTCGGTGTCCCCCTTCTTTTGATCAAATGATCATCACCCCATGGAGAAAGGTACGACAATTATGAGCAACGAAGTCATCATTAAAAATGCTGTCAAGCGTTACGGAGATTTTACCGCATTGCATGACGTCTCCCTGAATATTGAGCAGGGCGAGTTTTTTACCCTGCTGGGCCCGTCCGGCTGCGGCAAGACGACGCTTCTGCGTATGATTGCCGGCTTTAATTCCATCGAGGGCGGCGATTTCTACTTCGGTGACAGCCGTATCAACGATGTGCCAGCGCATAAACGTGATATCGGTATGGTCTTCCAGAATTATGCGATTTTCCCGCACCTGACGGTAGAGGAAAACGTGGCTTATGGTCTCAAGGCGCGCAAGACGCCTAAGGCTGAGATTGATAAGCGCGTACAGGAAGCGCTGGAACTGGTACAGATTGCGCCGCTGGCGAAGCGAAAGCCCAGTGAGCTTTCTGGTGGACAGCAGCAGCGCGTGGCTTTGGCGCGTGCGTTCGTCATTGAGCCGAGCGTGCTGCTGATGGACGAACCGCTTTCCAATCTCGATGCCAAGCTGCGCGTACAGATGCGCTCCATCATCAAAAAGCTCCAGCGCCGTCTGGGTATCACCACCATCTATGTCACGCATGACCAGGAAGAGGCGCTGGCTATCTCCGACCGCATTGCTGTCATGAACCTGGGCGAGGTCAAGCAGATTGGTACGCCGCGCGAAATCTATGCCAAGCCTGAGAACCCATTCGTCGCGGGCTTTATTGGCGTAAGCAACTTCCTTAACTGCGAAGTGACCGCCAATGACGGCCGGACTGCGAAGGTCTCCATCAAGGGCGAACTGGATATCGATGTGCCGGTGCGCCGCAGCTATACCGGTAAGGCGCAGCTCTCTGCCCGTCCCGAGCAGCTGTTCTTCTCGGAGAAAGGCATGCCGGGCAAGGTGCTCTTCTCAACCTTCCTGGGCGATTTCATCGAGTATGAGGTCGAACTGGATGACGGCCAGATGCTTGTCATCAACGAGTATACCAAGGACACCAACGATGTGCATGAGGTGGGCGAGAAGGTGCATATCAGTTTCGACGCGACGCGCATCAGTCTTTATGATGATGCGGAGGAGGTGCTCTCCAAGTGACAAAAGCACCGCGCCGGAAAATCAAGCTTGATTTCTGGTTTTTTGTCAAGGCTGTCGTGCTCGTCAGCCTGTGCCTGTTCATCGTGTATCCGTTTTACACGATTCTGACCAAGAGCGTATTCTCCAGCAAGGTGGAGGGCATGACGCTTTATAACTTCCAGCGCTTTTTCAGCAAGAAGTTTTATTACCGTACGCTCATCCGCTCGCTGGTTATCTGTTCGTTCACGATGTTCTTTTCCTGTATCATCGGTGTGTTTATCGCCTACGTGATGACGCGATATAACGTGCCGGGGAAGATGCTGCTGCATGTGCTCATTATCCTCTCGCTGATGAGCCCGCCGTTTATCGGCGCATATTCCTGGATTGTGCTGCTGGGCCGCAACGGTCTGGTTACGCAGGCTTTCACGGCGCTGGGGCTGAATTCGCCTACGATTTACGGCAGAAACGGCATCATATTCGTCTTCACGCTGCACTTGTTCCCGTATGTCTATTTGTACACATCCGGCGCGATGAACAGCATTGATGCGTCGCTGGAGGAGGCGGCGGAAAATCTGGGCATGAACAAGCTGCGCCGGATCTGGACGATCACGCTGCCGGTCGTCCTGCCGTCCATTCTGGCAGGCTGTATCATGGTGTTTATGACCTGTCTGGCCGATTTCGGTACGCCGATGCTGCTGGGCGAAGGCTACACTGTGCTGCCTGTGCTCGTGTACAATGAGTATATGTCCGAGAGTGCGACCGACCCGTTCATGGCCTCTGCGCTGTCGGTGATCATTGTGGCTTGCTCCATGGTGATGCTGGCGCTGCAGAAACTTGTGGTCGAGAAAAAGAACTATACCATGAGCACCCTGCGCCCGCCGCAGGAAACTCAGCTGCATGGGTTTAAGCGCTGTGCTGCATCGTTCCCAGTGTACCTGGTGGTCTTCTTTGCACTGCTGCCGCAGATTGTGGTTGTGTGCCAGTCGTTTGTCGAGCGCAGCTTCTCCGGCATGATTCAGGGCATCAACCTCAATAACTATCGCGCGATTCTCAGTCGACTGGGCCAGAATATTTTCAATACCTATGCATTTTCGCTGGCTGCGATGGTGTTTATCGTCATTTTCGGCATTCTGATTTCCTACGTGCTGGTGCGTAAGAAGGGTAAGGCTGCTACGGTGATCGATACGCTGATCATGTTCCCGTACGTTATTCCGGGCAGCGTTTTGGGCATTGGCCTTATCGTGGCTTTCAACCGCAAGCCGATGATACTCGTGGGTACGGCGGCGATCATGATCATCTCTTATGTCGTGCGTAAGCTGCCGTATACCGTGCGCTCTGGCAGTGCGTTCCTGTATCAGATGGATCCGTCCGTAGAGGAAGCGTCTATCAATCTGGGTGTGTCGCCTATGAAGACTTTCTTCACCATGACGGCTCGTATGATGCTGCCTGGCGTCATGTCTGGCGCGGTGCTCAGCTGGATCACCTGTATCAACGAGCTTTCCAGCTCCATCATGCTCTACTCGGGCAAGACCTCGACCATCGCTGTTGCAATTTACCAGGAGGTTGTCCGTATGAGCGACGGTACGGCTGCAGCGCTGGCGACGATCCTTTCGGTGACAACGGTGGCCTCGATGCTGCTCGTCTTCAAGCTCACCAAGGGTAAGGTCAAGATCGTCTGATCGGATAGAGAACCTGCTCGATTCACAATGCCCGGTTTTGTATCGCGGCCTGGTGAGTGAAGTGAACCGCCTTAAGTGGATTCCAATCGCATAAGCAAAGCCTCTTCGGATGTCCGAAGAGGCTCTTTGCGTATCCTGTTATTCTTTGATGCATTTCATTTTCCGAATGGCAGCTTCGTCCGGGGTGATGTAGAGCGTACGCTGATGTGTATAGGTGACAAAGCCTGTGGGTGTGCCACCAGGTTTCTTGATGTGGCGGCGAAGCGTTGCGTCGATGGGCACCTGCGCGGAGCGCACGCCCTTCGAATAGTACGCAGCCAACATTGCGGCTTCCCAAAGCGTGCTTTCCGGTACATCAGTGCTGTGAATAATGACGTGAGAACCGGGCATTTTCTGCGCGTGCAGCCAGGTTTCATCGCCCTTGGCGCCCATGGTCAGGCGCTCGTTTTGCAGTGCATTCTTACCAACCTCAATCTCGATGCCGTCGCAGGAGAGATATTTCATTGGCTGAGAAGGCGCTTCCTTACGCGGTTTCATCTTGGTAACGGGCTTGCGCACATGGCCGCTCTTTTCCAGCATGCTACGCAGCTCTGCCAGTCCGGCTGCATCGGAGCATTTGCGAAGATCGTCCTCCATCTGCTCCAGATAATCCAGCTCCTGCTCGGCTTTGGCTTTCTGCTCGGCAGCCAGCGTGCGTGCACCGCGCGCCTTTTGATAAAGCTTGAAATAGCGCTGCGCGTTCTGTGCGGGAGAGAGGGAGACGTCCATCGGGATATCGATGGGTTCGTAGTTTTCACTGTAGAAGTTTTCTACGCGGGCAATGGGTTCGCCCTTCTTGAGGCGATATAGGTTTGCCTGAATGAGCTCGCCTTTCTGGCGGTATTCTTCCATGCGCGCTGCGCTGGCAAGTGCTTCGTTCTGGATTGCGATCTTCTTTTCGCAGCGCTCAATATGGTTTTTGAGCGTGTGTGCCATGGAGCTGGCGCGCTGGTTCATGCGGTCGCGTCTGTCGCGCTCGTAGAAATAAGCGTCCAGCGCAGCGCTGGGGCCTTCAGGATAAGCCTTGATGAGCGCGAGCGGCAGATGCTGCTGAGCAAAGGGATAGATGTCGCTGGGCATACCGTCTTCCGTCAGGTTGACGACGCACGGTCCCATCATGGGCATCTTCTGCAGGTAATCATACAGCGCGCCGGCCGCATAATCTACGTCGATCTCGTCAATCAGTGCAGCAGCGTCAAAACCGATGCGCGCACAGGCCTCGCGGGATGCCTGCGGGGAAAAGCCGGCGATTACACTGCCGATTGCCTTGTCCAGCTTGCCTCCGGTTTGAGAAAGACGAGAGGCGATCTCCTCCGGTGCTGCCGTCTCGGGGTTCAGCTTGCCCTGAGAAGGAGGATAGGCGTAGGGCAGGCCGGGCAGTACCTGACGCACACGGGAGATGTCTTCGCCGATATGGCGCGCCGCGTCGATGATGCGTCCATCTGCAGCGCGCAGGATGATGTTGGAATGGCGCCCCATGATTTCGATTACCAGCGTGCGTACTACCTGATCGCCCAGCTCGCTGAGCGCCTGAATGTCGATTTCCAGAATACGGTCACCTGAAATCCGGCGAACCTGCTGTACACGGCCACTGGCCAGATACTTGCGTAGCAGCATGCAGAACATCGGCGGCTCCATCGGGCCGGTTTTGCTGTGTTGGCTCAGATGTACGCGCGCCGCATTGGCTGATGCGCTGAGCACCAGACGATGATTGACGCCTTGGGCACGGATGAGCAGATGAATCTCATCCCGTTCGGGCTGAACGACGCGGTCGACGCGTCCATCCTTCAGTTTTGCATCGAGCTCGCGCGCAACAAAGCCGAGCATCACGCCGTCCATGGGCATATCATAACCTCCTTGAGGTAAATCGCGGATAATTAATTTATTATACCATGGCGAGGTAAGAGAAGCAAACGAAAAAGCAATCGGGCTTCCGGCATGGATGTCCGTCCTGTGGAATACACTCAAGCGGAAGAAACGGCAAGGAGTGATGATGTGTGAAATGGCCGAATATGCCGAAGATCAGGATAAAGAGAGCGAATATCGAACGAGCGCTGATCGGCTGTTCAGCGATGCTGGTGCTTCTGCTTTCTGTGCAGAGCCGTGATGCAGAAATTGAACCCTATGAGGAGCCACTGGAGGATATCCCGATTGCGCAGGTGTCGGCGTCAGCTTCTGCGCAGGATCTGCAGCAGACAGTGGTGTATTACGAGGATGGAGACGGTTATCTGGTACCCGTACAGCGGGATGTACAGCGTCAGGATGGGATTGCCAAGGCGACCCTGGAGATGATGGTTCAGAATCCAAGAAATGATATGGATGCTGCGCTGCTTGGGCTTTCACCTGTTGTGCCGGAGGGAACAACGTTTGATCTGGATATTTCGCAGGGGCATGCACGCGTAGACCTGGGCAGGGAGGCGCTTTCTGCGGACGACAAGCAGCAGGAGGAGAATATGCGCACAGCCATCGTCTGGGCGCTTACGGAGTTTGATACGGTAAAGGATGTGAATTTTCTCGTCGATGGACAGAAGCGTGATACACTGACACATGGTACAAATATCTCCGGCTCCTATACGCGTGTGGGGCTCAATCAGGAGGAGCCCACTCAGTCTGTCTTTGCCGGTGCAAGCGAGGTGCAGGTGTTCTTTCCCACGCAGAATAACCGTCTGCTTGTCCCGGTATCGCGCACAGTGTATTCGGACGACGACGTAGCTACGGCTGTGTTTGAGTTTTTGCGCGGCCCCAAGGAGGACAGCGGCCTGGAAGCGCCGCTGAATGACGATGTGCAGCTGCTGGGTGTCACAGTGAAAGACGGCGTGGTCACGATCAATTTCACAGATGCATTCACTAGAATTGCAGAACAGAGCGATGGCGGTGTGCAGGCTATGCGCGCGCTGATGATGACCTGTACGCGTTATCCCGGCATCAAAAAGGTGAAGATTCTTGTGGATGGCAAACCCTATCAGCTGCCTGTGGATACTGTGCCTACATTTGCCAATGTGGCCAGCGAAGTGGAAAACAATTATCCGGAAGTCATGGCGATCGAATAAGCGGACGCGCAGTTATGCACGATCTATGTCTATCCGGATATAGAATGGCGTATAAAAAGAGTCCTGTTTCCAGGTCGGGGAAACAGGACTCTTGTGCTGTTTTGTCAGGCTGCGATTTATGGGGGAGGATTACAGCTCTCTGTGGATATACTGGCAATGAATGTAGATGTTCTGTACCTTCTTGGCCTCAGCTACGTATTCCGGCGTCTTGATCTTGATGATCGGCTGTGTGCCGGATGGGGTCACATAAACCTTAAAAGCAATCGCGTGCTGATTGATAGCCATCTCTGTCGGCGCAGCGTATTCGAAATGACGATTCTCGATGTCGAGGTAATCGTAGATTACGGATTCGAATGCGGCGTTGGAGAAGCACTTGAGAACGCTTTCAGGATCATAGCTCTCGATAATGCCCTTTGCTTCTTCGAAGTTGAGATACTCGCACTTGAACGTGCCCACACCAAGGGCGGTGCTCAGAGAAGAATTGTCAAGCAGCAGCAACGGCAGATTGGTATAGTCCATAATGTACCTCCTTATAGAGTGAATCGGCAAATCTTTATCGTTAAATTTATTGTAAATGAACAAAGATAGTATGTCAAGAGCTATCGAAACAATTGTTTTGTTAACTTATTGTCAATCATCGATTTATAAAATGAGCAAGGAATTGCGTTGAAGAGAATCGTGAGTCATGGTATAATAGATAAAATAGTGCAATCTGCTCCAGATTAAAAGGGGGTAC
>JAFQIF010000084.1 GCA_017397695.1 Clostridia bacterium | reverse complement strand
TGTTGAACGCAACGATGGAAACATCTTCCGGCACGGAAAGACCCAGCTGCGCGCATGCACGCTTCAGGGAAACGGCAAGAATATCATCGCTGACCACAAATGCGGTGGGGCGGTCCTTTCTGCTGAGCAGGGCGTGCAGTTTCTCCGAACCATCAGAGAGCAAGCTGTCCATCTCCAGGCAGTAATCGGGATCAGCTGTGATGCCGTTCTGCATCAGCGAGAGCTGATAGCCAGTTTTGCGATCGAAGGTGAAGGTATAAATGCTTTCGCAGCCCATGGTGCGCGAACTTACCGGCGGCATCTACTTCGGGGATCGCGGCCGCCGCAACAGCAAGCATGGCCGCGAAGCCTACGATACCGAAGCCTATTCCGTGATGGAAATCGAACGCATCGCAAGGGCGGCCTTCGACGCTGCCATGAAAAGGCGCAAGAAGCTGATCTCCATCGACAAGGCAAACGTCCTTGAAACCAGCCGCCTGTGGAGGGAAACCGTGCACCGCATCGCCGCAGAATACCCGGAAGTGGAGCTCAGCGACATGCTGGTGGACAATGCCGCCATGCAGCTTGTGCGCAATCCCGCCCAGTTCGACGTGGTGGTCACCAGCAACATGTTTGGCGATATACTCTCGGATGAAGCCAGCCAGATCACCGGCTCCATCGGACTCTTGCCCAGCGCTTCCCTCGGTGAAACCAGACGCGGCCTGTATGAACCCATCCATGGCTCCGCGCCGGATATCGCGGGCATGAACAGGGCCAATCCCCTGGCAACCATTCTCTCCGCCGCCATGATGCTGCGCTATTCCTTTGATCTGATGGAAGAAGCTGACTGCATCGAAAATGCGGTCAACTCCGCGCTCAACGATGGCTGCCGCACGGCGGATATCCTTGGCCGCAGTAATGCCGAACCACTTTCCTGTACGGAAATGGCTCAGGCTGTTCTGGACAGGCTTTAACTGAGCAGAGCGTAAATAATTTTCTTTAGGAAAAATACTTTAGGGTATTGACAGCGCATTTTCACTGTGTTATACTCTGCTAAACCGTTGATGAAGAGTGAGTACGCGCATTCACCTTTCCATCCAGAGAGCCGCAGGCGGTGGGATTGCGGCAGGAAAACATGCGCCGAATGGACTTCTGAGGGCGATCAGAAACGGAGCAATCCGGAGTATGGGAGACGGGGCCGGACTCCCCGTAAACAAAGGTCGGCATGTGATGGCATGCGCAAAGTGGGCGTATTGTAGATAATACGCCAAGCCGGGTGGCACCGCAGGATTGTTTTCATATCCTGTCCCAGCAAAAACATTTGCAGGGACAGGATTTTTTGTTTCTGTCCCATGCAAAACAGCGGCATATTCCAGCCGCAAACGAATTGAAAGGAGACGGAAACCATGAAGCATGAACCCATTCCCTACAAGATCTATCTGAACGAAAACGAGATGCCGAAGGCATGGTACAACCTGCGTGCCGACATGAAGAACAAACCGGCTCCGCTGCTGAACCCCGGCACGATGCAGCCTATGACCGCCGAAGAGCTTTCCGGCGTATTCTGTGAGGAGCTGGTGCGTCAGGAGCTGGACGACTCCACTCCCTTCTTTGATATTCCTGAAGAAATCCGGGACTTCTACAAGATGTACCGACCCTCGCCGCTGGTGCGTGCCTATTGCCTGGAGGAAAAGCTCCAGACACCTGCAAAGATCTACTACAAATTCGAGGGCAACAATACCTCCGGCAGTCACAAGCTCAATTCCGCCATCGCCCAGGCCTACTATGCCAAGCAACAGGGCCTGAAGGGTGTGACTACCGAAACCGGTGCCGGACAGTGGGGCACCGCGCTTTCCATGGCCTGCAGCTACTTCGGTCTGGACTGCAAGGTGTATATGGTCAAGTGCAGCTATGAGCAGAAGCCCTTCCGCCGCGAGGTCATGCGCACCTACGGCGCATCGGTGACGCCTTCCCCTTCCATGGAAACCGAAGTGGGCAGAAGGATTCTGGCCGAGCATCCCGGCACCACGGGCAGTTTGGGCTGCGCCATCTCCGAAGCGGTTGAAATGGCCGTGGGCAGTGAAGGCTACCGCTATGTGCTGGGCAGCGTGCTCAATCAGGTGCTGCTGCATCAGTCCATCATCGGCCTGGAAACCAAGGCTGCGCTGGACAAATACGACGTCGTTCCGGATATCATCATCGGCTGCGCAGGCGGCGGCAGCAACCTCGGCGGCCTGATCGCGCCTTTCATGGGAGAGAAGCTACGGGGTGAAAAGGATTACCGCATCATCGCCGTGGAACCTTCTTCCTGCCCCAGCTTCACCCGCGGCAAATACGCTTATGATTTCTGTGATACGGGCATGGTGTGCCCGTTGGCGAAGATGTATACCCTGGGCAGCAGCTATATCCCCGCCCCCAACCATGCGGGCGGTTTGCGCTATCATGGCATGAGTTCCACGCTCAGCCAGCTCTACGATGACGGTTTGATCGAAGCGCGCAGCTACGTTCAGACGGATGTATTTGCCGCTGCGGAGCAGTTCGCCCGGGTGGAAGGCATCCTTCCTGCACCCGAAAGCAGCCATGCCATCCGCGCTGCCATTGACGAGGCCATGAAGTGCAAGGAGACCGGCGAAGAAAAAAACATCGTTTTCGGTCTCACCGGCACTGGCTACTTTGACATGTATGCCTATGAGAGCTTCCACGACGGCAAGATGCAAAACTACATTCCTACAGATGCGGAAATCCAGGAATCCCTCAAAAAGCTGCCAAAGGTAGATTGATTCTCCGGCATTGCGCATAGTCTCTCATGCCGTTAAATTCAAGCTGCATGGAATCTGCGCAATTTCCCATTTGATATGAAAAAGCACACACTGAAGACTCAGTTCTTCAATGTGTGCTTTTTCATCATTTGGAGATCAATTCATCAATAAATAAAGAGAAACCCGAACCCATTTCCTGCAAGAATTAAGTTCGGATTTCTCAAGCGTGGTGGAGCTGAACGAGATCAAGCAGCAGAAAGCCTTGAACATGGTGAGCAAACGTGTATCCGAGCAGCCGAAGATGGATGTTCACATCAATATGTTTGGCAGACTGGAGATCATTTCTTCGCAGGGTGTTATGAACGAAGATGATCTGACGACTGAGCAGGGCTGCAATCTGCTGGCATACATGGTACTGAACCGGAAGATGGGCTATTCTGCAAGTATGCTCTATGAGCCTCTCTGGCCGGACACGGAATCCGATGATCCATACAGCGCCATCAAGAGTGTTGTCTATCGGTTGCGCAATACGCTGGCCTGCATCGGGCTTAAGGATTTGATTCTGGCATCGCATGGCACATTCATATTGAATCCTGCCTACACGATCTATACGGACGTTGACCGGCTTGAAGGGGCATGCAAACGCATTGAAGCATCTGCCAAGACGGAAAG
>JAFQIF010000083.1 GCA_017397695.1 Clostridia bacterium | reverse complement strand
GCTGATCAGCAAGCACATGGGCCTTGGCTCCTTCGTGTCCCCTGCGGAGCAGCCGCAGGCTGCGACCGGCGCAGGTCCTGAGACGGCATCGGCTATTCTCTTTGTGATGCGCCGCAACGAAAACGATATCAGCCGCAATACCTCGTCCTGCAACACGCGCATCTTCTTTGAGATGGAGCAGGTCTGCCGCAGAAACGGATATCTGCTCAGTTACGTGGGCGTCGACGAGGAGACGAGCCTGACGGATATCGTGCGGGATCATCCGGTCGCGGGCGTGTTGCTGGTCAGCTCCTGTCTGGAGCAGACCAAGCGCGAAATTGCGCGGATGAAGACGCCGGCAGTGATGCTCAATCAGCTTGATCCGAAGTACCTGTGCGTGATGCCGGACAATCTGGGAATGCTCCGTCTGGTGATCGGGCATCTGACGGAGATGGGACACAGGCGCATTGCCTATATCGACGGCATGCCGGATTCGCCCAATGCCAGAGAGCGCTGGGAGGCCTTCCGCTTTGCGATGCACGCGCAGGGGCTTGAGGCGAGCCCGTCGCTGTATTTTGTTGGAAACTGGACGTATGAGGGCGGACGCGAGGCGGCGCGCCGTCTGCTTGAGCAGAAGCCGCTGCCCACAGCGGTCTTTGCCGCCAGCGACATGATGGCCGCCGGCGTGATGGAAGAACTGCGCCAATCCTCACTGCGCGTTCCGCAGGATATCAGCGTTGTCGGTTATGACAATCTGGATATCGATGTGCTCCTCTCTCCGCCGCTGACAAGCGCGGCGATTGACTTTGGGCACATGTGCGAGGCGGCGTTTGACGCTCTGCGCATGGTGATGGAAAAGGGCGACAGGGAGCGGGATCACTTCGTAATCCGCATGCCTGCGGCGCTGATCAGGCGCGAATCGGTCGCCCGTATGCAGCAGGATTAGGGCGCAGCACAGAAGCGATGCAGAAAGGCAGAGGGGCATGGCCTCTCTGCCTTTTGACATATTCACATTCAGCGCTGGCGGTACGTCTCAAGGAAGCGAGCAAGGCGCTCCATGGCGCCGGCAAGCACGCTGGCCTCGGGAAGCATGACGATGCGGAAGTGATCCGGTTCGGGCCAGTCAAATCCGCTGCCCGGCACGACGAGAATGTTGGTCGCGTGCAGCAGGTCGCGCGCAAAGCGGCGGTCGTCCGTGATGCTGAATTTGCGGACGTCAAGACGGGGGAACAGATAGAATGCCGCGCGGTTCGGCACGAAGGAGAGGCCGTCGACGCCGCTGAGCGCCTTGACGGTGGCGGCGCGCTGTTCGTAGAGCCTGCCGCCCGGGCGCACCATGGCGGCGGGGGTTTCCATGTCCTCCATAGCCGCAGGGATGATCAGCTGGGAGAGCGCGTTGGCGCACAGGCGCATGCTTGTCAGCTTGATGATGCCGTCGCGGTAATCCATCAGCTCGGCGCGCGGGCCGCTGAGCACCAGCCAGCCGCAGCGGAAGCCGCACAGCGAGTGCGACTTGGAGAGACCGTTGAGCGTGACGACGGGCAGATCCGGCGCGAGCGCAGCGGTAGAGACGTGCGTCAGGCCGTCAAAGACGAGGCGGTCGTAAATCTCATCGGAGAAGACGAGCAGATCATTTTCCCGGGCAACCTGCAGCATATCAAGCAGGATCTGCGTGTCATAGAGCACGCCGGTGGGGTTGTTCGGGTTGATGATGACGATCGCGCGCGTGCGGCTGGTGACCTTGCTGCGGATGTCGCTGATATCCGGATTCCAGCCGGCTGCTTCGTCGCAGCGGTAGAACACGGGCTTTGCATCGGCCAGCAGCACGGAATTGCTCCACAGGGAGTAATTGGGCGTGGGGATGAGCACCTCGTCGCCGGGATTGAGCAGCGGCTGGAGGGCAAAGGAGACCACCTCGCTGACGCCGTTGCCGATGAATACGTCGTCGGGCATCACGCCTTCAAAGCCCTTGGTTTTGCAGTATGCGGCGATGGCCTCGCGCGCAGGATACATGCCCTGAAAATCGCAGTAGGGCACGGCCTCGCTCTCGCGTCCGGCAAGCGCGCGGCGGATGCTTTCCGGCAGAGGAAAACCGAATGCGGCCGGATTGCCGGTGTTGAGCTTGAGGACGTCAGCGCCCTGCTGCTGCATGTACAGCGCTTCCCGGTAAAGCGGGCCGCGGATGTCGGAATGAACGTGCACCATGCGGTCTGCGGTTTGTATGATTCCCATATTTGCATCTCCCGGACATGTTCGGTTTCGATCAGTTTAAAATGGATAGATAGAATTATACAGGAAAAACAAGGATTTGAAAAGGGAATGCGGCGCAATTCCTGCAGAATGGATATATTTAGTGAATTCCCAAAGTAAACGCCACAGTGGCATTTACGGTGGCGTTTAGTCTGGGAAGAAAAAAGTGGTAGCATTTAGTCTGGGAAAAGGAGGTACCAGACAATGCAAAACGAGAAAAAGAACAAGCACCTAACACTTCAGGATCGGATTGAGATTCAGGAATGTCTCAGCAAAGGAATGACATTCAAGGCCATTGCCAAACGGATTGGTAAAGACCCTACCACAGTTTCCAGAGAAGTCAGACACCACTCGGCAATATACAAGAATGGTTTCGTCAAAACAGATGAGAGTTGTCCATTACTCCTGAAATCCCCCTTCGTCTGCAACGGATGCGCCAGGCGTACACATTGTGGCTGCATTTATCCGCGTAGAATCTACGTCGCAAAAAACGCTCAAACCGAATACCAAACTGTACTGGTCGAATCTCGGGAAGGTATTCCTCTGAACAAAGAGGAATTCTATAGGCACGAACAAATCATATCCAATGCCGTTCGTTCCGGACAACATATATTTCATGCAATTCACGCTAACGAACTTCCGGTTTCCAAGACGACCGTTTATCGCCATATTCAGAAAGGGTATTATTCCATCTCATCCATTGACCTGCCCAGGGCAGTCAAGTTCAAACCCAGAGTACAGCATCATCCGGACTTTGTACCCAAAGGCGTCAGAGTCGGACGAACGTTTGCTGATTATCTTGGTTTTATGGAGGAACATCCATTCTGCAATACTGTGGAAATGGATTCTGTGATCGGCAGAATTGGCGGTAAGATCATTATGACCTTCCAGTTCGTCAATGTCGATTTTATGTTCGGTCTACTTCTGGAAAACAAGACTGCTGCGGAAGCTGCATCGAAAATCGCCTTTCTGAAAGAGAAAATCGCTGATATTGGTTTCTCCTTCGGTGATATCTTTCCTGTGCTTCTCACGGATAACGGCGGCGAATTCAGCTGCGTTTCAGCTTTCGAAAACGCTCTGGATGGAACTAAAGAATCCGATCTCTTCTTCTGCGATCCCAACGCTCCCTACCAGAAGCCTCACGTGGAGAACAATCATTCACTATTCAGGAGTATTGTTCCCACTGGAACGTCCTTTGACGTTTTTTCTCAGGATACTGTTAACCTGATTTTCTCTCACGTTAACAGTGTGCTCCGTAAGCAGTTTAATGGCAAAAGTGCGTATGAAATGTTCTCTTTTACTTACTCTGAAAAGCTTGCCCATGCACTGGGGATCTCCTTCATTGAACCTCGAAAAGTAATTCAGTCTCCTTTGCTTCTGAAAAATTCTCTCCGAGGGTAAATGCCACTCTATACTGCATTTAGTCTGGGAATTCCTTCCTCAGGCTTTGTTTGCTGTACCCTTTTGTGCAGTATCCCTTTCATTTTTGTCGTCATTCCCTTGCGTTCTCATACTAAACGCCATCTTTTCCCATAGTAAATTCCACTCTTTTCCCACTGTGGCGTTTACTTTGGGAATTCACGAATGGATATATTTCGTGCATGATATGGGTTGCGCCGGGGGACGGCGGCGCGGAAAAAGTCCTGCTACGGCAGAGAAAACGGGCAAAAAGGGAACGAAATGAAAAAAACCCTGACAAATTGCGAATTTGATGTTTTCTCAGAGGGGATTTTGTATTATAATACTGAAGTAAATGACATCCGTCAGTTTACAGTATGTTCCCTGTAAAGAATGGAGTGTTGAATATGAGCCACATGATCGGTACTGTTTCCATGGGCGTACGTGCCCCGATTATCCGCGAAGGCGATGACCTTGCGAAAATCGTTATGGATTGCATTAAAGATGCGATGAAGGAAGACGGCCTCTGCCCGC
>JAFQIF010000082.1 GCA_017397695.1 Clostridia bacterium | reverse complement strand
TTTGATTCTTGCTTATCTGGCGCTTCGCGCATGGAAACGTTGGGCTGCCGCCCAAACCCGCCTGGGGACATTGTCCCCAGACCCCTTCTTCGCTTCGCGGCGGTTTTAAGATTCCTTAATGAACTAAATATCCCTTAAATGCAGCAATCATTTCTGCCAGCGGATCATTCTCCCTGGCGGGGCGCATATCGATCAGCGCACGGATCATGCGGCGCATGCCATCTTCCCCGCGGGGAATATACAAAAGCTCGCTGTCCTCCCGCTCGGCAATCAGCGCGCGCAAAAGCGTCCTCAGCGCCTTCCGTTCGTCGTGCATGCCGCACCTCCTTCCGTATCCATGCTGTCTCAAGCATACACGAACGCGCGGGAAATGGCAAGCGGCTTGAAGAATGGCGTCTCCTGTGATAAAATAATAAGGATCAACAGAAATACAATTGGGAGGAAGCATATGAAAAAAAGAACGCTGACTGCTTTCCTGCTGATGATGACCCTGCTGGCAGGCGGAGCCTGCGCGCAGATGAATTATGAACTGAATAACCCGAACCTGAGCTATGAACAGCTGGATGAGAGCGAGGCCATGCCCGTGCTCATCGATGTGCTGGACGAGGCGAAGAATCCTGAGGATGTCGCGATCATCGGCGGCGCGGATGGTCCGACGGCCATCCTGATTGCAGACGATGCGCTGGAGGCGCAGCCCATTGGGGAAGCGCCGCAGGATGACGTCTGGCCCAAGACGTTTACCGTTACCCTCGCCGGCGATACTACGCTCGGCTCTACGGACGACCTGCGCAAGCGCGATGACTGCTTTGAGCGTGTGGCGGAGGAAAAGGGCTACGGCTGGTTTTTCTCGGGTCTTGAGGCTTTGTTCGCCACGGACGATATGACGCTGGTGAATTTCGAGGGCACGCTCACCGAGGAAACCCAGAAGAAGGATAAAAAGTTCAACTTCAAGGGCCCGGCGGAGTATACCGATATCCTGACGCTGGGCGGCGTAGAGGCTGTGACCGTCGCCAATAACCATACGTTGGATTACGGCACGCAGGGCCGCGACGATACCATCGCGAATCTGGAAAATGCGGGCATCACCGTCAGCGGCAACGGACAGCTGGGCGTGTTCGAAAAGGACGGCGTGAAGGTCGGCATGACCGGCTACTGTTTCCCCTATAAGGACGGCAAGAAGGATATCAGCAAGGACGTAAAGGCGCTGCGCGATATGGGCTGCCAGATCGTCATTGCGTCCTTCCATTGGGGCAGCGAGTATCGCGACGATTTCACTGGCGAGCAGCGCTCCATCGGCCGTGCGGCGATCAGGGACGGCGCGGATATCGTCGTGGGCCATCACCCGCATATCGTGCAGGGTATCGAAAGCTACGAGGACAGCTATATTCTCTACTCCGTAGGCAATCTGGTCTTCGGCGGCAACGTCGATCCGGATGACCGCGACGCCTACGCCGCGCGCGTGACCTTTACCGTGTATGAGGACCGCGCGGACGCGCCCGAGGTGACCATCGTTCCCCTGCGCCTGACTGAGCTTAAGGACGGCACGGATTACCGCCCCGTGCTCGCCGAAGGCGAGGAAGCGGACCGGATCGTGAATCGCATCCTTAAGCGCTCGTATAAGATGGAAAACTTTAAAAACGGCGAGTGGCAATAACTGCCGCTCCATCGTTCATATCCCATAGGCGAACGAAGTTCGCCCCAACCAAACGGCTTCAAACAGCCGCGAAGCGAAGAAGGGGTCTGGGGACAATGCCCCCAGGCGGGTCTTAGGGCGGCAGCCCTAACGTTCCTCTCCCGGAAAGGATAAACTATGGCTTCTCATTTTGCACTGTTCGTAGACCTGGAAAACTGCGGCGGCAAGCAGAGCATGCTGATGGACGTGATCGAGCGCGTGAAGATCCGCGGCGATATTCTCATCGGCAAGGTGTACGGCTACACGGACAGCTATTCCGATCTCAAGGAGACGCTGCTCTCCAACACGTTCACCGTGGTGCCGAGCCTGCGCTATGGCCGCAATCAGAAGAATAACTCCGATATCCAGCTGGTCATCGATGCGCTGGAGATTGCCTACCGCAATGAGCTCATCGACAGCTTCTGCATCGTATCCGGCGACAGCGATTACGTGCCGCTGGTGGGCAAGCTCAAGAGCATGGGCAAATTTGTACTGGGCATCTCCCGCAGCGAGGCGGCGAGCAATGTGTTCATGAACGCATGCAGCGAGTTCCAGTTTCTGGAGAGCGTGGCCAGCGGCAAGGAGCGTACCGTCAGCGAGGTCAGCAGCGCGCTGACGCTCTCTGACGTCAACGATCTGATCGTGACCATCTTGCGCGAGAGCGACGGCGGCGAGATGCTCGCCTCCGAGGTCAAGAGCGTGCTGCTGCGTCTGCGCCCCAATTTCTCGGAAAAGAGCGTGGGTTTCTCTACATTCGGCAAGATGCTCGCCAAGCTGGCGGAGCAGTTCGGCTCGTTTGAGATGGAAAGCGAGGAATATAACCTGATCCTGCGCCTCAATCAGGCGTATGCGGCGGTGGAACAGCTCACGCGCGAAAACTATGTCGGCGTGTTTGCCCGCATTCTGGCTGCCTATAAGGAGGATGGTTTTGACCGCGTCAATCCGTCCATCCTCAAGTCCGCCGTGCAGGCGCTCTATCCCGATTTCACCGAGCGGCAGATCGGCCTGCGCCGCTTCTCCGATGTGCTGCGCACGCTTGAGCGCGAACACTACCTGCGCCTGGAGACGGATGAGGGCGGCAACATGCTCGTGCATATCCTGTAAGGGGATGAACCAATGAAACGCATCATTTTTCTGCTCGCGCTTTTGCTCATGCTTGGCTGCAGCGCAGCCTGTGCGCAGACGATTGCCATGCCGGAACAGGGGCTGACGTTTGAATATCCGGACAGCTGGCTTGTGGTATCGCCGCAGCTGGCGATGGTCTATGCGCCGCTGTTGGAGGAAAACGGCATCGACAGCGCACAGCTCGCCCAGGAGATGGAGGAGCAGGGCGTGATCTCGCGCGCGTACCGGCAGGATTTCAGGCAGCACATGAGCGTTATCGTGCGTACGGACGACCTGTCCGGTGAAATCTTTGACAGCGCGGAAATCTCCGAGGAGCAGCGCAGGGAACTGCGCCGCATGGCGGAAAACAATACCATTTTTGAAACCACCGGAAACCGCACGCAGGATGTACAGTGGCAGAAGGAAAACGGCGAGTACTGGATGTATATCCACTATGTGCGCACGTTTGCCGACGAGGTTGTGGGCCGCGGCTTGCGTTATGTGACGGTTAAGAACGGCATGTACGTGATGCTCGACTGGCAGATTGACTCCGGCCGCTTCGGCAATCGCGATCTGAACAGCTTCCGTGCGCGCACGCATGATCTGACGGTCAACAGGATCGCTGATGCGCCCGTGCGCACTGTGCGCCTGACGGCGGAGATTCCGCGGGAGACGACGGTGTCCGATCTGATCATCACCGGCAAGGCGACGGCCAATGCCGAGCTGATCGCACAGACGCCGGATGCGCGCGGGGAGATGCAGCTGCTCTCCGTCGGCCAGGCAGGGCAGAGCGGCAGCTTTTCGCTGCTGGTGCCGCTGGAGGAAGAGGGCACGCTGGAGATTATGCTGACGGCGATTGTAGAGGGGATGGAGCCCTCGAGCGTGAGCGGCACAGTGTCCTACAGCGCAAAAACGCTGCCGGTGACGCTGGGCGGTATCGAGGACGGCGGCGTGCATACCGTGACAAGCGATAAGACGACAATATCCGGCTTCACACTGGCGGGTACGCAGATGCAGCTGGTGACGCCGTTTGGCGTAAGCAAAAAGCGCGCCGCCAACGACGGCACATTCTCCTTCGAACTGACGACGGACAGCGAGGGCGAGTATCGCTATACGCTGATTCTGGATAAGGATGGTTTCAACCAGCGCCGCTATCCCTTTACACTGGCGCGCGTGATGACGGATGATCAGGAGAAGGCGAGCGTGCGCAGGACGGCGGAGAAGATCAGCTATAAGACGCTTCAGCGTGATCTGGATGAGAACCGCGGCAAGGTGATGAGCCTGTACGGCCCGGTGAGCGAGGTCAGCGGGAGCGGCAGCTCGTACTATATCCGCATGCAGTTCAACAAGGGTATCGACAGCGCGTGGTATAACCCCGTGATCATTGTGGCCAAGGAGGATATGGGCGCCAAGGTTGGCGATATGATCACCGCTGTATGCGAGGTGGCCGGCGTGTTTGAAGAGCAGGATGATCAGGGCGAGCCGGTGATGGTGCCCCGGTTTAATCTGCTGTTCGTGGACAAGGTAGAATAACTGAAAAAGCTCCCGCGCATGGCGGGAGCAGATATACGGATGACCATCAGGAGGCGGGGATTTCCCCGTCTTTTTTCTTTTTGCGCCGGAACATGAGCCGAAGCAGATACGCGATCAGCATGAAGCACCAGGCATAGCCCTCCGCCCAGGCGATCACCATATTGCCGTAATGACCGCGCAGCGCATAGGACAGCGCGAGGCGCACAGCGAGGGAAGAAATGCCGATCGCACCGGAGAAGACCACGTCGCCCATTCCCTCCAGATAGCCGCGGATGGCGGTGCACAGGCCGAAGACCACATAGAACGAGCCGAGGTAGCGGAAGAAATCCGCGCCGATTTTTGCGGCCTGCTGCGTGACGCCGAACATGGAGATCAGGCTGCCGCCGAAAAGCATGACGATGGCGGTCAGCGTCAGGGAGACGGCTGTCATCATCGCGCTGCCTATGGCGAGCCCTCTGCGAGCGCGATCGGATTTTCCTGCGCCGGTGTTCTGCGCAACGATGGTGGATATCGCCGTACCCAGATTGATGATGGGCAACAGGATGATGCTGTCGATGCGGTAGGCTGATGTGATGGCGGCGACGGTCTGCGTGCCGAAACCGTTCATGAAATTCTGCAGCGCCAGATGGCCGACGGAATTGACGCCCGACTGCACGGTGATGGGCAGCGCCAGATGGCAGCCGCGGCGCACGAGCTGCCTGTCAAACAGGCTGAACGAAGGACGTGTGCGAAGCGCATCGTAGCGCCGGGCATAGAGCACGATAAAGACGGTCATCAGCGTCTGGGAGAAAAGCGTCGCCGCCGCTGCGCCGCGAACGCCCAGGCGCAGGCCGTAAACCAGCAGTATATCGAGCGCAATATTGAGCAGCGAGGAGACGAGCACGGAAAGAAACGGTGCGCGGCTGTCGCCTATGCCGCGAAGCACAGCGGAATGGACGTTATACACGGCGATGAAGGGCAGACCGAGCAGCACAACCCGCAGATAGCTGCAGGACGAAGCAAGGATATCCGGCGGCGTTTGCAGAAGGCGCAGCAGCGCGCTGGCGGCAGGAACGCAGAAAAGCGTCAGCAGCAGTGAAATGCCGCCAAGAAGAGCGCTGAAGGAAAAGAGAATCTTTCCCTGCGCGCCGCGCTCGCCGTTGCCGAACAGCTGTGCGGCGAGAATAGAGACGCCGGAGGAAAAGCCCGTTACCAGCATCGAAAACAGATTGAACAGAGACGTTGTTGCGCCGATGGCGGCCAGCGCGGTTTCGCCCTGTGCATTGCCGACGATGAAGGCGTCCGCCCAGCTGTAGAGCTGCTGCATCAGTCCGCTGAGGATCAGCGGCACGCTGAAGGCAATCAGCATCCGGGGAAGGCTGCCCTTTGTCATGTCTTTAGCCATGATGGGAAGCACCTCAATTACGCGCTGAGGATTGTGCGCAGCAGGCCTTCGCAGCCGCGCAGTACATCGCAGTACGTTGTTTCAAAATCGCCGGTGTACCATGGATCGTCGATATCATCGTTTGAGCCGGAAAACTCCAGCAGTTTGTGCACCTTTCCTTCGGGATCGGCGCCGACGATACGCATGATATTGCGAATGTTCCATGTATCCATGCCGATGAGGTAATCGTAGTTGTCATAATCCGCGCGGGTGAGCTGCGTGGCATAGTGCGCAAGCACGGGCACGCCCTTCTCGCGGCATTTGCGCACGGTGCCGTGGTGCGGCGGATTGCCGATTTCCTCGCGGCTGGTCGCTGCGGAATCGATGATGAAGAGATGATCGACATGGCGGCGCTTTGTCAGATCGGCGAAGACGAACTGCGCCATGGTGCTGCGGCAGATGTTGCCGTGGCAGATAAAAAGTACTCTTTTCACCAAATTTACCTCTTTATAAGTGTTTATAATTGTGCATAATTCACAATATAATCTTTGATATACGACAACCTTTGATGCCTCTCTTCATAGGTCTTTGGCGCTTGGTCGTAAGGTTTTCGTATGGTTTTTGGGTGATCATTTTAAGGGCAAAAGTGCGAAAATGACGGAAGATTTACCCGAGCCGTCGTTTTGATGCGGGCAGCTGGGCGCTGCCGAAGGGGACAACTTTGGCGAAAGACTCTTCGGCCGTCTCGTATCTGTTGTGCGTGTACACGTTGAGCGTCACGCTCACATC
>JAFQIF010000081.1 GCA_017397695.1 Clostridia bacterium | reverse complement strand
CCCACGCCCACGCCTGTACCGACGCCGACCCCCGGGCCCACCCCCACGCCCACGCCCACGCCTGTGCCCACGCCCACGCCTGTGCCCACGCCGACCCCCGACGACTCCATCGTGCCGGGTGAGATCGTTTATGAGGATGAATGCATCGGCCGCACGCTGACGAATGCCAACATCCGCCGTAAGCCCGGCGGTAAGCGTCTGACGCAGATCAGCTCCGGCGAAAATCTTCAGATCCTGGGCGAGGTCGAGCATGAGGGAGATCTGTGGCTGCATGTGATCGTCAAGCGCAGCGGTATGGAAGGCTATATGCTTGCCGAACTGATCCGCCAGCTTCGCCCTGCGGAACTGGTGGAAATTGACGAAGCGGCAGTGCTTGAGCGCTATCCGGTGCTTTCATGCGACCCTATCAACGACATTCAGCTTGCCGAGCCGTTTGAATACACGCAGGAAGAGCTCGCCGCGTATCATACGCTCCGCCCCGGCGACCGCGACGAATCTGTTCGCGCGCTCAAACTCCGCCTGTACGAGCTGGGCTACTTCAAAAACGAAAACAACAATACCAAGTATACCGATTCCACAGCCGACGTCATCCGGATTTTCCAGCGCGACAACGGCCTGCCTGTTACAGGTGAAGCCGATCCGCAGACCCAGGCAACGCTCTTTGACGACCGCTGCCTGGGCCGCATAGGCACCAGCAAGGAAGTCAAGTATCTGGATAACCGCAGCCAACCGCTCTACATTCAGAAGGCCGAGGTCACCTCCTACAGCTTCCACGGCAGTATCCAGGTCAGCGTACGCAACAACAGCGGCAGCCGGCTGAGTGCCTTCGGCCTGAAGATCATCCCCTACTATACCGACGGCTCGCCCGCCGATATGAAAGACACCTTCGCCGAAGAAATCGAGCGCGTTTATTCGGTCAGCGATATTTCCATCGCTGATGGACGCAACTATTCCGACTTCTGGACGCCCGAAGATGCGGAAGACGAGGACGACGATCCGTATGCAGGCTACCAGCCAGGCGACGTTCTGCCCGACGGCGGCATCTACTATCCGGGTCTGGAGGATACCGTTTCCTCCGGCTACTACGAGCCGCACCACTTCATGGTCAGCAATCAGATCTATTTCTCCAGTGCGCAGGCTGCTGTCAGCTGGTATCGCGCGGGCGGCAAAAAGATCTATGTAGACGACGACCAGATGGTTTTCGTAGGCATCGACTACGGCGTGGGCGACAATCTGATTCACACGCTGCCCATTGAGGTTTCCGAGGTTGAGCGTTTGAAGGCCAACTGGGAAACCGGCGTGGTTACGCATTATGTTCTGCCGGTCTATCAGGATTACTACAATCTGCCGCAGGGCGCCTGGGTCAAGTCTGTGAAGGACTTCTCCCCCATGCACGATGCGGGCATCGAAGCCGGCGATGTGATTATGGGCATTGGCGACATCACGATTCTCGGTGATGCGACGCTGCGCAAGGCGCGGGCAAGCATCGAGCCGGGTGAAAGCGCGACGATGGTTTTCTGGCGCGACGGCGTGTACTATGAGACAGAGCTGTTCAGGCCCGAAGCCGAAACCAAAGAGTAAAACTTGGCCCACTCCGGGAAAACCGGGGTGGGTTTTTGTGTGTAAAAGGGATAGAAAGTTCATTAAGGCAGCTTAAAGCCACCGCGAAACGAAGAAGGGTCAAGGGATGAAATCCCCAACGTAACCCAATCGAAGAAAAAAGCAAGAATCGGAGCGAAGCCGAAGGCGACAATTACGATTCCGCTATACTTCTTAAGCGTGATTTATATTGAGCGCGTAGCCTGTTGCGCTCAATGAAAAACGCACTGATGAAGTATACAGGAAGCTCAATTGTCGCCTAATGGCTCCGCTGAGCTTCTTGTTTATCCAGCGCTTCGCGCATGGGAACGTTGGGCTGCCGCCCAAACCTGCCTGGGGACATTGTCCCCAGACCCCTTCTTCGCTTTGCGGCGGTTTTAATATTCCTTAATGAACTAAATATCCCTTTTGTTTATTATCCCTTCGGGACAAACTGTTCAAAAATAAACAGATCAAAGGCATCCTTCGCCGCATCCAATTCCTGCTGACTCTTTATCGTCCATGCCACACTCAGCGCGCCGAAGAGCTTTCTGCACAGCACGCGGGAAATGTTTCCCTTGTGCCTGTGATCGTAGGCGATAAAGTCCGGCCTGGCGATCACATTGAGCAGAAGATAATGCACCAGCATCTGAACAAACGGCTCACGTTTGCCTGTCTTGTTGAAGTTGGAAGAAAGCTGACCGCGGATAACCTGAGGACGATGCTTCCTGTACCAGGCGACCGCGCGCGGGTCAAATGACTCAATGCAGTATGGCCCCTTGTAAGCGGCGATCAGCGTATCGGCGTGCGAGCAGACCGCATCCACCTGCTCGTGAATCTTGATCTCGATGATCAGCGGTACACGCCCGCCAATCGCTGCAAGTACGTCTTCCAGCAGTGGAATGCGCTCGGCGGTACCCATCAGCGAAAACTGCTGCAGCTCTTCAAATGTGAAATCGCGGACATTACCGTCAACGCTGCACACGCGCTTCAGACTCTCATCATGAAAGACGACCGGAATGCGGTCGCGCGTGAGCTGTACATCCAATTCTATGCCGAAGCCGTGCTCCACAGCCTTGCGAAAGGCAGGCATGGAATTCTCCGGGGCATCGCTGTGGTTGTCGTGCAGGCCGCGATGCGCATAATGCACGCCCATCAGCGCTCGAGCGTCTGGTTTTTCGGTGATGCGCGGCATGATCAGGAAGAGATACGCCAGCGCAAAAATCAGAATCATCCAAAGAATGACCATGACAATCGCTCCTTAGTCGTCAAGATCGAAATTCTCCAGCGCACGCTTCTTGGGCATGGGCTTTGCATCGCCGTGCCTGACCTGGCTCATGGTGAGAATGGCGCAGGTGGTGAAGAAGATCGCATAGGGGAAGAGCGTGTTATAAGAGACATACTGCAGCAGCAGGCCGGAGACGATGGGCGTAAAGATCTGCGCCGTCATGGAGAAGGTGTAGTACAGGCCGGTGTATTTGCCGATTTCGCTGCCTTTGCTCATTTCCACCACCATCGGCAGACTGTTCACGCCTACGGCGGCCCATCCGCAGCCGATGAGCGCGAAGAAGAAGTTTGCCGTCACGTTATATGTGGGATAGAAGAACACAGCACTGTAGCTGATGAGCATCATGCAAAGGCCCATGAGGATCGTCTTCTTGCGTCCAATGCGCGAGGCGACGGCGCCGATGGGAATATAGCTGATGATTGCGGCGACGGTCGCTACCATCAGGCAGCTGGCAAAGCCGCCGCCTTCCATCTTCCATACGGTGATCGCGTAGCGGGAAAAGGCGGTGGTCACGGCATTGTATGCAGTGAACCACAGGAAGATCGATACGAGGATCAGCTTCAGGCTGCGCATCACATCCTTGGGAAGGGGTGCGCTCTTGCCGGCCTGGACGGGCGCCGCTTCGTCGGTTTCATCCGGATAATCACGGGCGATCTGCGCGGCAAGCGGACGCTCGCGGATGGTGAGCAGCAGAATGACCACGGCGGCCACCATCATGGCGGCCACACCGGTGAAGACATTCGCATAGCTCGGATTCTCGCCGGAAGGAACGGCGAAGCGAATGAGTCCCAGCGCGCATACGCCGCCGACCGCGCCCATGAGATTGATAACGGCATTGGCGCTCGAGCGCAGCGGCTTGGGCGTCAGGTCCGGCATCAGCGCAACCGCCGGAGAGCGGTACATCGCCATGGAAAGCAGCGTGAGCCCCAGCGCAATGACAAACAGCGGCAGATTGCGGCTCTTGTCGGCATAGGGCAGGAGCAGCATGAAGCATACGGCGGCCGCTGTGCCGCCCAGGATGAAGGGCGTGCGCTTGCCCAGCGGGGTATCGACCTTGTCGGACAGGGTGCCGATAATGGGCAGCAGGAACACAGCCAGCACATTATCCAGCGCCATGATGCCGCCGATGAGGGATTCGTTCAGATGGAATGTGTTCTGCATGATCAGCGGCACGATGCTGTCATACATCTGCCAGAAGGCGCTGATGGACAGGAACGCCAGGCCAACCAGGAAGGTGCGCTTGTAATTGAGCTTCATAGGAAGTCTCCTTTGTGATGGAATGATTATGTGTATTGTATCATGAATCGTGGAAAAACCCAAGCGCCATTCAGGAATGTTTGAAAACCAGTGGAACGATGCAGAAAAATAAATATCAAATGAAATATACAAAAGATGTTGACAGTGAGAAAAAGGTGGTTATATAATATGATCAGTTCCTGAAATGTTCTAAAAACGTTCACATAAGGGGCTGCTGGCGTTACCAGAGAGGATTTGAAAAGGTCAATGAAGCGATATCAGGCAAACGGCTGCTTTGTTCTGCGTGAGATTGCAGGGGAAGCCGTACTTGTGCCTGTTGGCGATGCCGGTTCGCTTGCCAACAGCATGATTTCTTTGAATGCGACGGCATTGTTTCTGTGGAAGCTGCTTGAGCAGCCGCGCACAGTTGATGATTTGATTCAAAAAGCGAAGCAGGCCTATGCTGATCCTGAGGGAAAGCTCGAAGAAGACATCCGTCGGCTTACGCTTGAGTATGTGAAAATAGGCTTGTTTATGGAGGTAGAGTGAGATGAAAACGTGGGAAACTCCGCTTGCTCAGGTGCAGCGTTTCGTTGCGAATGATCATGTGGCGGCGTGCTATAATTTCTTTGCCTGGCTCACGTGTGCAATTCCGGGAACATATGATTATCAAGTTGGTGACGGTACTACTGCGCGCGATGATCATGGTATCTGTGCTAATGGCGGTCAGGTTGAGTTTGACGGCGGCAATATTGGTTATGAGTATACCGAGGATTATTGGGGAAACTTGACAGAGAATACGAACCGTCCAATTTCGAATGTTCAGTTGGGTTCCTTTGTTGGTACGTCTCAGCCAAGCGGCAATACATCGTATGACGATACCATTTCGGATTTTAGTTCCCAGGATGATATCTGGAATGATTGGGTTACCAATGGCGGTCAGACGAACTCTGATCTGAATCTGTATTATCATGCTGTTTGGACCAGTACAGATAACGAGAACCATACTGGCGATTATCAACATTATGGTCTTGCTCGAATCTGGCAGGTAAAGAATGGTGCCAACTGGTCGGGCTAATGCCACCGAAATAGCAGAATATTGCCGGACGAAAGTCCGGCTTTTTTCATAAACTTGTGACATAGAATATATACATGTAGATGGGTGTGTCTGGTGGCGGGGAGATAAGGAAAATGCAGATTCTGGATACGGATATGACATTGGAGCGGCAGATGATTGAACGGGCGGCGAAGGCAGGGCATCCGCTTTCCGGCAGCCTGGAACTGCTGCCCCTGTGCAATATGAATTGCGAGATGTGCTATGTGCGCCTGTCTCCGCAGGAAATGGAAAGCAAAGGCAGGCTGCGCACGGCGGATGAATGGATTGCGCTGGCCGGGCAGATGCGCGAAAAGGGCGTGCTCTTTTTGCTGCTCACCGGCGGAGAGCCGCTCGTCTTTCCGGAGTTTAAAAAGCTGTATGCGGCGCTGTTGGCCATGGGCATGATCGTAACGATCAATACAAACGGTACGCTGATCGACGAGCAATGGGCGGATTTTTTCGCAAAGAATAAACCGAGAAGGATTAACCTTACGATTTATGGCGCGGATGAGCGGGCATATCGTGAACTGTGCCATTATCCGGGGGGATATGAGCAAGCGGTAAATGGACTGCGGCTTTTGCGTGAGCGCGGTGTGGATGTACGGGTGAACAGCTCCGTGGTGAAGGCAAATGCGGAGGACAGATTCGCAATCCCGATGCTTGCCCGGCAGCATGGCGCAGCATTCCAGGTGGACAGCTATATGCTCCCGGCGACGCGGGAACGCGAGCGCCCGTATAATGAGCAGGCTCGTCTGAATCCGACGGAGGCTGCACGCGTTCGGGTGGAGATGATGAAGCTGAAGTATGGGCCGGAGCAGTTTTATGCTGCGGCGTCTGCGATGCTCTATCATGCAGCACATACGCCGGAAGGGGAAAGTGTACCTGGAAAGATGCATTGCCAGGCGGGAAGGAGCTCATTCGCCGTCACCTGGCAGGGGGAGATGCGGCCCTGCACCATGCTTTCTGCGCCCAGTGTGCCTGTGTTTGAGCTTGATTTTTCTGCGGCGTGGGAAAGGCTGAAACAGGATGTGGAGCAGATCCGGCTGAGCGCATACTGCAATCGGTGTAAGCTGCGTGCGGTGTGTCCGTCCTGCGCTGCGTGCGCGCTGCTGGAAAGCGGAAGTCTGGAGGGTGTGCCGGCGTATGCCTGCCAGTATACGATTGAAACGCTGAATGCTCTGGCGGCGGAGCTTCGCGCAGCGGCGCAGACGAAAAAACAGGAGTATTAAGCCGGAAACTGAAGTGGGTATCTCTGGACACAGATATAAGTGAAGGATGAGGCTTCGAAACGGAACGAATTAAGCACAAATCGAGAACACTATTGACAAGATGAAGAACAGACGGTATACTCCTTCGTGATATATGGTTTAAGGAGTATGCCGCGTACAGAGAAGGGGGGCAGTGCAGATGGAAGAAAAAAGGCTTCAGCCGATTGAGGTTGTAACGGATAATCCGATTCCCGTTTATGCAGGCAAGAGGTATATGGCAGACGATCAATATATCCTGCGCGAAATCGGCGGCGAATGCGTTCTGGTCTGCTGTGTGGATAATCCGAAGCTGGGCAACAGCATGCTTTCTCTGAACGAGAGCTTTGCTTTTTTGTGGAAGTGTTATCAGGAGCCGAGGCTTCTTGATGAAGTACTGGAAATGGCTAAAGATGAATATGATGTAGATGAGCGGATTCTCAGACGGGATCTGGTGAATTTTCTTTTCCAGGGTGTACAATTGGGATTGCTGAAAGAAATATAAATCGAATTACATGTAAAAAGTGTTATTTTTTGCTGTGTGCGGGATTGACAATGTTCCAAAAACGTGTATAATACGTGATAGAAGAGTGTTCATATGCTCTATGATTCAATAACAGAGTAACCCATTTGGGAGGTAATAGAGATGGAGAAGAGAACTTGGAGCACGCCGGCGGCTGTTGCCGAGCAGTTCATGGCCAATGAGTACGTGAACGCGTGCTGGAGCGTAGAGTGTATTATTCCTGATTCGAATGACCCGATTACGGGCAGCAGTGCTTGGCAGCCGGATGCTTGGGGAAGCGGCTATCATCAGGGAGGTGCTTGCGGTGATGAAGAGAACCAGTATATCCGTGATATTGGCGTAGACAAGTATGAAGTTACGGAGTTTAAGCAGACACTTTTTGGATGGACTGAGTTGGATGCTGATATTTATCAGGGCACATTCACGCAGGATCAGCTCTCTGGTTTTAATCCGAGCAATTCGAATAATGATATGTGGGGTAGCAGCATTATTCTGACAAAAGAGAATGAAGGTCAGTATATTTTCTGGCGGACCGAGTACCTTAACACGACCTATTATCATTACGGTGTGGTTGACCTGATTGATAGCAATAGAACTGCACAGCATTCTAACTGATATATATGCAGCAATATCAGCGGACCGGAGAGTATTCTCCGGTCTGTTTTCAATTGCGGAGGCAAGCGGAATGGATGAACTTCACGGCGTGAACACAATGGAACGGACGATGATGGCGCGCGCGGCGGCGCGGCGCATGCCGGTGAGCGGCAGCATGGAGCTGCTTCCGCTGTGCAATATGAATTGCGATATGTGCTATGTGCGCCTCTCGCGCGCGGAGATGGAGGCGCAGGGCAGGCTGCGCTCTGCGGAGGAATGGCTGACGCTGGGCGCGCAGATGGCGCGTATGGGCGTGCTGTTTTTGCTGCTTACCGGCGGCGAACCGCTGCTGCATCCGGGGTTCAAGGAGATTTATCTCGGCCTGCGAAAGCTGGGCATGATCCTGACGGTGAACACCAACGCCGCGCTGATTGATGAACAATGGGCGGATTTCTTTGCGCAGCATAAGCCGAGGCGCGTCAATATCACGCTCTATGGAACGGGCAATGATGAATACGAAAGACTGTGCCATTATCCCGGCGGATTCGATCGTGTGATTCGTGCGATCCGCCTGCTGCGGGCGCGGCAGGTGGATGTCAGGATGGGCTTCAGCGTGACGCCGGCAAACGAGTCGTCGCTGAAAGGCTTTTTGGCGCTTGCAAAAGAGCTGGACTGTGCGATCATCTCAGATGCATATATGAGCCCAAGCTCGAGAGAGCGATCCCGTCCCTTTGAGCAGCAGAACAGACTGCTGCCGGAGGCGGCGGCACAGGCGAGCATGACCATAAAATGCTTTGATGCAGACGAAAAGCAGATTGCAGAAAGCGCGAGAAAAATGGTAGCAAAGATCGACGCTTATGTGCCCGGAGAAAAGCAGCCCTGCGAAAGCAGCTGCATGGCAGGAAGATGCTCATTCACGGTAAACTGGCAGGGCCTTCTGCGCCCCTGCGTGCTGGCCAGTGAACCCGAGGCCAATGCCTTTGATCTTGGATTTGAGCGCGCGTGGAAGCAGGTGAGCGGCGCGTTCCTTAAAAGGCGCTACTGTGCGGATTGCTCTGTGTGCCCGGTGCGTGAACTGTGCCGGGTTTGTCCGGTCGCCTGTAAGGCGGAGACGGGCGATTACCTGGGCAGGCCGGAGTATCTGTGCCGCTATGCGAAGGAAACGGAGCGCCTGCTGCGGGAGTTGGCCGAAAACTGTTGATTGAAAGCGCGTTTGTGGTATAATGATGCAAATAGTCGGCTTTTCAGCAAGCACATGCGGGAGGAAATCCATGGATAAGGTTTTTAGTATCGGCGAATTCTGCTTTCGCTTAATCTGTGACGAAGGCATTGTGCCGCCGGAAAACTTTATGCTCTTTGAAGCGCCGCAGGCGCAGCCGGTGTATACCTATGAGATCCGGCTGGCAAGCGAGTATCCCAAGCCGCGCGGCAGGCTGACTGCCGGAAGACCCGATTTGCTGGTATTTGAGGAAAACGGGCTTGAAATGCGGTTTATTGGCGTTCCGGGCGGAAAGGGATACTACGCGTGCTATGCGGAAATCGACGAGACGCATGCCGAGGTGCTGCTGGAACCGAATGCGGCTGAGCTGGCCGGTATAGATACAATTTTCCTTTCGCTCTTTGCTATGGAGCGCCATCAGATACGCAGAGACAGCCTTGTGCTCCATTGCGCCTATATGCAGCGCGGCAGCGGGGCGATTCTCTTTTCCGCGCCCAGCGGAACGGGAAAAACCACGCAGGCTACCCTGTGGGAAAAGCACAGGGGTACGCGCGTGGTCAACGGCGATAAATCGCTGGTGAGGAAACAGGACGGCGTATGGACGGCCAATGGCTGGCCGGTATGCGGTTCTTCCGGCGTATGCCATAACGAGAGCCTGCCGATCCGGGCTATCGTGATGCTCAGCCAGGGGAAGGAAAATACGATTCAAAGGCTGACGCCGTTTCAGGCATTTTCGCAGATTTACAGCCAGATTACGATCAATTTCTGGAACAGACAGGCGCAGCAGCAGGCTATGGACCGGATTGAGGACCTGGTGACCTGTGTACCGGTGTATCACCTGAGCTGTACCATTTCGCAAGAAGCGGTAAAATGCCTGGAACAGGCGCTTGACGCTGACGGGCAGGCAGAGGCTGCCGGGGAATAAGTTATGAGCGAGTACCGCAACGAAAACAGAGAAGACAGGGGCGCGTCGAAAATCGCGTTTGAGTCGCTGGAAATCCTGGTAAAGAAATGGATGGACGGCTCTCTGACGGAGATCATTGACGACTGGAAGTGGATCTTTACCTACAGCAGACGCCATAAATGGGCCATCGTGTTTTATACGGTTATGGGCCTTGTTTCCACGACGCTGGGTATCATTTCCAGCCTCATGAGCAAGTTTATGCTCGACGTGATCACGGGCTATCAGACCGATAAGCTCTGGATCCTGATCACGATCTCGCTGACCAGCACTGTGCTCAGCCTGACGCTGGGCAACTGGCTGGGCCGGTTTAACCTCAAACTGAGCCAGAAGATCAGCAACGATATCCAGTCGGATATTTTCGATCGGATCATCGACGCGGACTGGTATGCGCTGAGCAAGTATCCCAATGGCGACCTGCTCAATCGCTTCCGAAGCGATATCGGCACGGTATCCAGCAATGCCATCAGCTGGATTCCGTCGATTGTCATCATTGTTTATAATTTCATCGCGACATTCCTCGTCATCCTGCGCTATGACTGGGTTATGGCCGTGCTGGCGTTTATCGGCGCGCCGTTTGGCTTTGCGATGACTGCCATCCTGATGAAGAAACGCAGGGCCTACGCCAAGCGCGCACAGGAGATGGGCAGCGAAATCATGAGCTTCCAGGTAGAGACGTTCTATAATTTCGATACGATCAAATCCTTTGGCATTGCGCCATATTACAGCGAGAAGCTGCGCTGGTGGCAGCGCAAGAGCAACAAGTTTGCGCTGGATTTCAATATGTTCAATATCAAGACCGGCATTGTTAGCTCGATCTTCGGCACGATCACGCAGGGCATCGTCTTTGGTTACTGCCTGTGGCGCTTGTGGACGAGGGACATTACCTACGGTACGATGACGCTCTTTCTGCAGCAGCGCAGCAAGCTGGCTGGCGCGTTTTCCAGCCTTGTGGGCATCATTCCGGGTTTCCTCAATAGCTCCATCTCTGCTCACCGCATTCGTGAGCTGGTCGATCTGCCGCGCGAGAAGCATGTTCCGCGCTCCGGCGAGCTGGATCAATATGTGGATGATGGATTTACCATCGAGATGCGCGATCTGAGCTTTGGCTACGTGCGCGGCAAGCGCGTGATCAGGCGCTCGGATATGATCGCAAAGCCCGGCGAGATCGTTGCGCTGGTCGGTCCCTCCGGCGAAGGCAAGACGACGCTCATCCGCCTGATCCTCGGCCTTGTGCAGCCCAAGGGCGGCGAGGCGGTGATCCGCGCGAGCAGCGGGCTGGAACTGCCTATGAATGCGGATACGCGTTACCTGTTTGCGTATGTGCCGCAGGGCAATACCATTCTCTCGGGAAGCATTGCAGAAAACATGCGCATGGTGAAAGAGGATGCGACGGACGAGGAAATCATCGAGGCGCTGAAGATCGCCTGCGCATGGGATTTTGTATCCAAAATGCCTGATACGATCAATCACAAGCTTGGCGAGCGCGGCCGCGGCCTGTCCGAAGGCCAGAACCAGCGCGTAGCCATTGCCCGCGCCGTGCTGCGTGATGCGCCGGTGCTGCTGTTGGATGAGGCAACCTCTGCGCTGGATGTGAAGACGGAGCGCCAGGTGCTCAAAAATATCATTCAGCAGCGCCCGAATAAGACCTGTATCGTGACCACGCACCGGCCGAGCGTGCTGAGCATGTGTCAGCGCGTCTATCGCGTGATGGATGCTTCGATCACGGAGCTGGATGAAGAAGAGGCCGCAAAGATGGCCATCGATTTCTGATGCTGAGGTGTACAGAAAATGAATCAGCCCCAGAGAAAAATACGCTATGTAAATACGAATGAATATGTCGATGTGCTGCGCGGCCTGACTGAGGAGGGCCATGAGGTGAGCATGTTGGTTTCCGGCAGCTCGATGAGCCCGTTTATCTGTCATCAGCGGGACAGCATCTATTTTAAAAAGCCGGATGCGCCGCTGAAGGCGGGCGATATGGTGTTCTATCAGCGGGAGAGCGGACAGTATATCATGCATCGCATTCTGCGCGCTTACGCTGGAGAATACGATATCGTCGGTGACGCACAGACGGAGATTGAGCGCGGCGTGAAGCGGGAGCAGATTTTCGCGATCGTTACCCGCGTCAAGCGAAAGGGAAAAATGATCCAGCCGGGAGACTTCTGGTGGGAGTTCTTCGCCCGCGTGTGGACGAAGATGATTCCCCTGAGGCCTGTGTTTGCCGCAGCATATGCACGATTCATCCGATAAAACAGAATAAGAATACCCTCTCTGACAATTTTCGTATGGAGAGGGTATTTTTATTGAACATGGATTGGCAGTGTGATATAATAAACTGATTACTAATGTGGTGGAATATCGCCTATTTACATAATATAAGTTATTTATATGAGGTGCAAAGATACATGGAACTTCGCAACCTGATGAAGGCCTGTTTTCTTCGAAGGCTTGCCGGTATGAGCGCGCCGGTGCTGCTCGCTGTTGCGCTGGCGGCTTCGCCCGCGCCCGCTGCGGCGGAAACATCGACCAGCCTGGAAGTTGTGCGCGAGAAAAACCGACATGGCCTGTTCAGCAAGGAGACGTTTGTCGACCGGGAGGGAAACCCGGTGATGGCGGACGACATGCTTTACTGCTATGCGGAGCATGAATACAGCAGGCTGCCGGCCCGGATCAAGACCACGTTCCACGATATCAAGGGCAAGCATGTCAATACGGCATACGGCTATTCGACGATCGAATACAAGTGGTCCGGCTACGGCTGGTTTCTGGAGGAGCGTTATAAGGATCTGGACGGCAATCTGGTGATGTGTGAAAACGGATATGCCGAGCAGATTCACACGTATCAGGGTATTCATCTTAAATCCATCAGCTACTATGATACCGAGGGAAACCTCTGCCGTCAGCGCGGGTATTGGGCGCAGATGATCAATACCATTGACCGCGAGACGGGATACACCACCAAGGTAGAGTATTTCGACGAATACGGCAACTATGCCCTCAATGAAGAGGGCTGGGCCTATGTCGAGCGCGAGTACAAGCGCAAGCGTCTGATTAAGGAGATCTATTACGATGCGGACGGCAACCAGGTGTTTGTGGAAAGCGCCGGCTATGCCCGTTACGAAGTGAAGATGGACAACCTCGACCGCATCACGGAAGAGGCGTATTATGATGCAAGCGACGGCCTGATCAACATGAAAGACGGCTACGCGCGCGTGGTGAAGACCTACGACAAGAAGGACGAGCGCAGGGACGCGCCGGCCATCAGCGAGGAATATTTTGACGCCAGCGAGCACAGGGTGAACTGCGCTAAGGGTTATGCGCGTGTGGAGTACGATTATGACGCCAATGACCGCATGATCGAAACGCGCTACTACGACATGAACGGCGATCCGGTAGCATGCGGAGAAGGATATTGGCGCTACAAGGCAGCCTATACCATGCATGGCGAGCTGGGCTATGAGCGCTATTACGGTACGGACGGCAAGCTGATGATGATGCCTGAGCTGGGCTATGCATCGGTTGAATACACCTATGAAAACAAGAAATACCTGATTAAGGAACGGTATCTCGATGAGAACGGCGAAGAAGTGATCGGCTACAACGGTTACAGCCGTATCGAGTATACGTATGAGCTGGTGCCTAAAAAGTACAAAAGATTCCTGATTCTCAAGGAGTTCAAGGATCCTAAGGGCCATGCGGTATATGCCATTGACAAGGGCTGTGCGCAGATCAGCTATGAGTATGATGATCTGGAGAATGTCATCCGGGAGAATTACCTCGACGAAAACGGCGACCCGATGATGACGGATAACGGATACAGCTACAAGACCATGGATTATTCTGCGGAGAACCAGGTCATCAGCGAGCAGTATTACGGCATGGATGATCAGGGTGTGCGCAGCACGGAGGGCTATCAGGAAAAGCGCATCAGCTATGACGAAAATGGCTTTGGCGCAGGCGAAGCGTATTTCGATGAAAATGGCGAGCCTGTGCGCAACAACGACGGTGTGCACAAGAAAGTTGTCACCAATACGATATTCGGCAATGAGGTCAGCACGCAGAGCTATGATACGGACGGAACGATGATCGTCAGCGGCGGCGCGGCCTATACCGAGCGCGAGTATGATTCCATGCACAACGTCAGCAGGGAATGGTACCGTAATGCGGATGGAGAGCGCATGACGCTGCCGGAAGGCTATGCGCAGATTCAGTACAGCTACGAGAAAAATGTGCTGGGTGAAACCGTCACGCAGACATATTGCGATATGGACGGCATCCCCGTGATGAATGCCAACGGCTACGCGATGTATGTGACGGAGAAGAATCTGCAGGGTCACATGCTCGCGGAGGCGTACTTCGATCTCAACGGAAACCCTGTGCGCGGCGAGAAGGGATATGCTTCGGCGAAGTATTCGTACGACATCTACGGCAATATGCTGGAAAGCGCATATTACGATGTGTACGGCGAAGTGATGGAAATCGATCGCGGCAATGCCGGTATGCGAAATACCTACGACGCCTACGGCAATCTGACGGCGAGCATGCAGGTGGACAGAAACGGCATGCCAGCCCAAACGGAGGAAGGCTATACAAGCGTTACCCATGCGTATGATCAGTTCCGCTGCCGTATCAGGACGGATTATCTGGATGAAAGTGGCGCGCCGTATGCGCTGGAGGAAGGCTACAGCACGATCCGCTACAGCTACGACAGCAGAAGACGCCTTACGTTGACGGAATATCTGGACAGCGGAGAAAGCCCGGTGCTGCTCAAGGATGAGGGCTATGCAGCGATCCGTTCGCAGTACGATGACCGCAGCGGCGAAAAGATCCGGGATACGTATCTGGGGCAGGATGGAGAGCCGACTGTCATTGAAGCGGGCTATACGTCTGTGGCCTATGACTACGACGAGCATACGGGTAAGGTTATTCGCGAAGCGTATCTGGATATGAACGGCGCGCCTGTTCTGTGCGAAGACGGCTATGCCGGCATGAGCTACGAATACGACGACTATGGCTTGGTGTGCCGCAAAACCTTCCTGGGGCTGGACGGCAGCATTGTGGAGTGTGACGATGGTTACGCAGTGGTTGTCGTTGTCAATGCGGCCGGCGGCCGCGTGCTGCGCGAGAGCTATCTGGACGCGCAGGGCGAAGCTGTTGCGCTGGAGCATGGATTTGCCAGTATTGAGCGCGATTACGACACGATGGGCAACGTGACGCGCGAGCGATTCTTTGATGCGGCCGGAGAACGGGCGCTTCATGAGGAAGGCTACAGCGAGATCGGCTACGAATACAACGCGCAGAATCTGGTTGTGCGCGAGATGTATTTTGGCAAGGACGGAAATCCCATCCGCAATGCAAGCGGCTATGCGGCGCGCAGCTTTGAAAACGATGTGCGCGGCAATGTGCTGCGCGAAAGCTACTACGACGAAAATGGTCAGGCGATCGTCGGCAAGGATGGCGGCGCATCGACGGCATATACGTATAACGATGCCGGACAGATCGCAACCGAGATGCTGCTGGATCTGGACGGCAATCCGGTTTGCGGCAGAGGCGGTTATGCGCAGGCGAAGTATACGTATGATGCGATGGGCTATACGGTGGGCGTTTCCTGGTTCGATGTGGAAGGGCAGCCTACGGCGACGGCAGATGGCTATGAGGCGATTGCGTACGTCAACAACACCCACGGCGAGGTGCTTGAGGAGCGATATCTGGATCGCAGCGGACAAAGCGTTGTGAACGCAGACGGCTATGCCATGGTCCGCTATGAGCGAGATGCCCGCGGCAACGCGACGCTGACGCAGTATCTGGATGCAGAGGGTCAGGCTGTGCTGAGCAGCTACGGCTATGCGCAGATTCAGCAGGCCTATAATGACGACGACCTGGTGATTGCTGTTCTCTACCGGGATCAGAACGGAAATCCGACGCAGGGCCCGGACGGCTTCAGCGCCGTGACCTATGCATACGACGAGGAGGAACGCCTCACCCAATCGCGTTATGAGGATGGCTTCGGCAATCCTGTGTCCGGCTCGGCAGGATATGCAAGCGTGTCTGTCGTCTATGATGAGGACGACCATATTACCCAGCAGAGCTTCTACGGCGAGGACGGCGCCCTGTGCGAGAGCGCGGAAGGTTATGCGCAGGTCCGTTACGAGTACGACGAGGACGGCAACTGCACGAAGGAGCAGTACTTTGGCGCAGACGGAGCCGGACGCATGATTACCGCCGGTTATGCCGCTGTAGCCCGTACATTTGATGAGGACGGCAACTGCACGCAGATCTGGTATATGGACGAGCAAGCGCAGCCGGTGATTACGCCGGATGGCTATGCATCTGTATCGTATACCTATGATGCACGTGGACGGCTGACCTCCGAATACTATTACGATGAATCCGGTAATCTGACGGTTTCCGCATTGGGTGCAGCCGGCGCGGTGATGACCTATGATGCGCGCGGCAATCTGCAGAGCGTCTCGTATGTGGATGCTTCGGGCGCCGCGGTTCTCTCTGCCGGCGGCTATGCCTCAGTGAGCCGCACATATGATGCGCTGGATCGCCTGATCCGAGAAACCTATCTGGATGCTTACGGCATGCCGATGGTGGGCACGGGCGGATTTGCGCGCGTGGAATACACCTATGACAGCCTGGGCCGCAAGACAAGTACGCGCTATCTGGATGCGGACGGCATGCTGCGCAACGGCGACGAGGGATATGCCTATATTGAGCATGCATACAGTCCGGCAGGCAAGCTGACCTTTGAGCGCTACATGAGCGCTTCCGGACAGCCTGTGCAGCTCAGCGAAGGCTATGCGGCTATCCGCTATGCGTATGATTCCCGGCAGAACTGTATCCGAAGGGATTACCTGAACGTGGACGGCCTTGCTGCGCTGTGTACCGGCGGCTATGCCAGCGAAGAGATGACGTACGATAGCCTCGGCAGGCAGACGACTTTGCGGTATCTGGATCTGAACGGCGTACCCACCGTATGCACGGAGGGCTACGCGGGTGTGAATACGGTGTACGATCGCCTGGGCCGCCTGACGCAGGTGGGCTATGTGGACGTTTATGGACAGCCGTTCTATCATCTGGATGGCTATGCGGCAGTGGTATACACGTACGACAGCTATGGCAATGTGGTGCTTGAGCAGTATACCGACGCGCAGGGCGTGTTTGTCGATACGCTCAGAGGCTATGCGCAGATTTACAAGCGCTACGACCGTCTGGGCCGGATGACGCTGCAGACCTATCTGGATGCATCGGGCAGCGCGGTCATCACGGATGGCGGATATGCCGGCGTGGAGATTGTATACGATGCGATGGGCAGAAAGACGGCTGAACGCTATCTGGACAGCCAGGGCGGCCTGTGCCTGAGTGATGCCGGTTATGCCGAGGCGCGCTACACGTACGACGGTCTGGGCAATCTGCTGCGCACAACGTATACGGACACCTACGGACAGCTGTCTGTAACGGCGCAGGGCTATGCCGCTGTGGAATACCGCTATGATTCGCGCCGCAGGGTTGTTGCCGAGCGCTACTACGGCGCTGACGGCAGCCTGTCTGTGAATGCTGACGGCATTGCCGGCGTCGATGTGACCTATACGGCTTCGGGCTATGTGGAGAGCCAGACCTTTGTCGGCGCGGACGGCCTGGCATGCATGAGCGCGGAAGGCTTTGCCTGCGTGCGCTTTGGCTATAACGGGCAGGGCAGAAAGACGAAGGAAGTCTTCCTGGATGAGTATGGCCAGCCGATTATGGTCAAGCAATATGGCTATGCACAGAGCGAGTACGATTACGATTCGGCAGGCAACTGCATTGAGCAGCGATTCTATGACGAGCAGGGGCGGCTTTGCGCGGGCAGTGCAGGCTATGCCAGCGTGCGCAGGACATATAACGTACAGGGAAGATTGCTGACCGAGCAGTTCCTGGACGAGAGCGGGCAGCCTGTTGTTGTTAGCGGCTACGCCATGCTTTCTTATACGTATGACGAGACACTGCATATTGCGCGGGTGGATTATCTGGATGCGCAGGGACAGCCGGTAATGCATGCCGGCGGCTATGCGTCCATCGTCTATGGATACGATACGCGAGGCAGGCGTACGTCCGTCCGCTACCTGGATACGGCGGGCATGACGACCAACAACCTCAAGGGCTACGCGGGCGTGGACATGGTATACGACGCGTACAGCCGGATGATCCTTGAAACCTACATCAGCGATTCCGGCGTGCCGTATATGACGGGTTCGGGCTATGCGTCGATCGGCTATGCATACGATGCGCGCGGCCGCGTGACGCTGACAACCTACTATGATGGGCTTGGCCAGCCAGCCATTACCCTGATGGGCTATGCCAAGATCGCCGCGCAGTACGACGTATTCGGCCGTGTTACGCGCTTGTCCTATCTGGATACGCAGGATAGGGGTGTGCTTTCGACGTCGGGGTATGCGGGCATCGGTTATGAGTACGATGTGATGGGCCGTGTGGTTCGCGAAACCTATTATGCCCCGGACGGCGGCGCTCAGCTGATGGCGGGCCGCTATGGAGAAGTGCTCTTCGCCTATGACAAGCGCGGAAATGTGATCCGCGAAGCGTACGGCGACGGAGCGGGCAATCTGGTCTTCATTCCGGATGGTTATGCGGCTGTTGAGCGGGAATTCGACGAGCGCAATCAGCAGACGGAGGTACGCTATCTGGGTACGGATCATCAGCTTACGATGCTGCCCGGCGGCTATGCGGTCGTCAGGTATGGCTATGATGAACGTGGGCGGCGCAGCTATGAAGCGTTTATGAATGACAAGCGTGAGCTTACGCGGATTCACACGGGCTTTGCTGCGGTGGCTTATGAACACGACGAGCAGGGCAACAAGGTATTTGAAGCCTATTATGACGAACATGCACAGCCCTGCCTGATTGCCGGCGGCTATGCGGCGATGCGCTTTGAGTATGACGCGGCGCGCAATGTGACGCTGGCGGCATATCTGGATCGCACGCATCAGCCGATGCTCACCAGAGACGGCTATGCGATGGAAGAATTTGCATACGACGCAAAGAACCGGCAGATTCTTCATCGTTACCTGGGTGTAAGCGGTGAGCCGGTCAATCTTCGCTCCGGATACTCCTGGATGGAGACAGCCTGGTCTGACGATGGACTGACCAAATGGGTGAAGGTATTCAACCGTCTCGGCCAGCTGTGCCGTCAGACGGATGGCGCCTGGGTGATCCGCACAACCGGTTCGGAGGATGGTCTGATCCTCGAACAGGCCTATCTGGATGAGGCTGGCAATCTGATGCGCGGCAGCGGCGATTATGCGATCGTCCGCTTCGGCTATGACCAGCTGCGCAGGCAGAACGCCATTGCCTATTACGATAAGGAAGGAAAGCCAATCCGCACGACGCTGGGCTATGCTTCCATGCATGCTGCATATGATGATGCAGGCAGAATGGTGAAGCGATGGTTCCTGGGCGCGGACGGGCAGCCCACGCGCATCAAGGCGGGCTATGCTGCGATGGAGTACGCATATGACGCCATGGGCCGTACGACGCAGACACGTTACTACGACGTGAACGGAAGCCTGATGATCACGGGTCAGGGCTACGCGATCCTGGATCATACCTATGACGAGCGGGGCAATCTGCTTCGCGAGGCGTATCTCAATCCGTGGTATGGTCTGATGAATGGTCCGAACGGATATGCCTATTCGATCAGGGAGTACGATGCAGACGGCAACATGACGCGGATTGCTTACTATGACGAGGCGGATCAGCCGGCCCTGGTCAACGGGCAGTATGTCTATGCCGTCTATGAGTACGATGAACGGGGCAATCAGGTCTGTGAGCTGCTGTATAACGCCTCGGGCGAACTGGTTGTCCGCGCGGGTATGGCGGCCTACGTCCGCTCGACGTATGATGAACAGGATAATCTGATTGAGTTCTGGTATTACGGCGTGAACGGCCAGCGCGTGAAATCGCCCTATGGCTATGCGGGACAGCGTATGACGTACGATGAGCGCGGCAACCGCACGTCGGCAACCAACCTGAGCCTGGAGGAAGAGCCTGTATTCGGAAACGGACGCTTTGCACGCGTCACGTATGCGTACGATGAGCGTGATAACCTGATTGAGGAATGCTATTATGATCCTTCGGGCAATCTGTTCATCTGCAACAACGGCTACGCCAGACAGACGTTTATCTACGACGACCAGGGCCGTTTGCTGGAGCGCAGAGCGTTCAACGAGAAGGGCGCCGTGTGCGACTATGCCCGTATGTTTGCCATTCAGCAGAACAGCTACGATGAGGCGGGCAGATTGGTGCGCATGGCATTCTACGAGACCGATGGTGTGCCTGGCAGGAATGAGATCGGCGCTGCCGCTGTGGAGCGTTCGTATGATGCGAACGACAATTTGATCCACGAGGCCTTCTACAGCGCAGACGGCAGCCTGTACATGACGACATACGGCTATGCGATGCGCGAAGCGACGTATGACGTCAACAGCTTCAGGACGAGTGAACGGTACCTGGACGCCAGCGGGAATCCGGTCAGGATCCGGGCAGGATTCGCCAGCGCGCAGTACGAGTGCGATTGGCGCGGACTGCCGGTAGAGATTAGGTATTACGATCAGTTCGGACAGCCCGTGCGCCATGAGGACGGCTATGAGGTGCTCCATCAGGATTACGACGCCAACGGCGCAGTGATTGCGCAGGCATACTTCCTCAGCGACGGCACGCCGGTCAAGTGCGTGTACGGCTACGAGGCAAAGGACATCGAACTGGATGTATTCAGCCGGCCGGTTCTGGAGCGCTATCTGGATGCACAGGGAAATCTGACACAGGCAGCCAATGGCAGTGAGCAGGCGCGCATGACCTATGCGGATGACAATACGGCTGTGCCCCAGGACAAGACCTTTGAAAATGGTCAGGGACAGGTGATCGTGACCCGCGAGGGATATTCGCGTATCGCTTATGTGTATGACGGATATGACCGCGTGCTGGAGGAGCACTATCAGGATGCGGACGGCAATCCGGTTTACACAAGCGGCGGATATCAGGCCAAGCGGTACACGCGCGACCTGATGAACCGTGTGATTTCCGAGGCCTGCTATCTGGCGGATATGCAGACCAAGGTGGATTCTGCGGAAGGCTACTGCGAGATCGCCTATGAATATGACCTCAACAGCAATGTCGTCAGGCAGACCTATTATGGCGCGAACGGCTGGGGCGCGACCGATCAAAGCGGTGTAAACCGCATTGAACGCGAGTATGATGAACGCGGCAATCTGCTTTGGGAGAAAAAATACGACCTGAGCATGAAGCAGATCAACTGAAGCAACTGAGCAACAGTATAAAACAAAAGGAGAGTGATCCCTGTGGATGAGGAACTGGGACTGTCGATTGGTGATATTTTTAAGGCAATTAAGCGCAGATGGTATCTTCTGCTCATCGTGCCGATTCTCGTGGCAGTGGTGGCCAATCACTATGTAAAGAACAATACGGTGGATGTGTATACGGCACAGGTCAAGCTCTATACGCTCTTTGATTACGTTGATTCCACCGGTACTACGCGCTACGACCTGTCCTCCAGCGCGTACTTTGTCAATGACTACAAGGAACTGATTCAGGCGCCTGAGGTCATGCAGGAAACCTGCAGCCGTTTGGGCTGGCAGAGCTGGCCCAGGAATATGTCCGTGGGCGTCAGCGCCGTGGAAGGCACCCGTTTCATCACGATCAGCGTGTCGGGCCTGGTGCCGGAGATGACCTCTGAAGCTGCGAATATGCTGGGTCAGGTTTTCTCTGAGTATATCCGCAATATGCTGCAGCAGGACAGCGTGCATGTCGCTGTGAAGGCGACCACGCCGACCTGGCCGTCCAACAGCGGCCGCGGCAGCATGATTCCTGTTGCGGCGCTGGGTTCGATGGCGCTGGTGGCGTTTGCGCTGGTGGCGCTGGAGATCCTCAATACGAAGGTGCGCTCCGACGGCGACGCCGACGTGAAATTCAAGACGAATGTTCTGTCCAATATTGCCAGCTACAAGAAGGACATGAACGATTTCCTCAAGCAGCATAAGTCCCGCGAAACCAATATGCTTGCCTGTATGAACGAGTATACGCAGGAGAGCATCAAAAAGCTGGCGCTGAATATCGAGTTTGCTGCGATGGGAGAACCGCTGCGCACGCTCACGGTGACCTCTACCTCTCCCAAGGAGGGCAAGAGCTCTGTTTCCCTGATGCTGGCCTGTGAACTGGCCAGGCAGGGCAAGAACGTGCTGATTGCGGATATGGACTACCGTTCTCCGATGATCGGCCGTTATCTGGGCAGACGCAACAGGAAGGACATCATGGATTACCTGGGCGGCGGCGCGAAGCTGACCGAGGTGGTTACCCGCACCAACACGCCGAACCTGTACTTCATGGACAGCAACCACCGTATGGCTGTGAATGTAAATCTCGATTCCTTCGCGCGCTTTATGGAGGAATGCAGGCAGTACTTTGATCTGGTGATCTTCGATACCTCCCCGCTGGGCATGTTCATTGACGCCGCTTCTCTGGCGTCGAAGACGGACGGCACGATCGTCGTCGTTGCCGACGGCCGCGTGGAGCGCAAGGAGCTGACCAAGGTGCTCGCTCAGCTGGAGCAGGTGAAGGCGAGGCTGCTGGGCATCGCGTTCAATTTTGTCAATCACAAGGAGAAGAACCATTATTATAATCAGTATTACCGCTATGGCGATCATCACAAGAACGAGCGCAAGCGCACCAAGGATCTGGGCACCAGGCGCGCTCAGCAGGATGATGAGGAAAACTGAGCGTGAGCATGAGGAGCAAGCCGGATGATTGACATGCATGTGCATATCCTGCCGGGCGTGGATGATGGCGCAAGGGACATGGATATGACGCGGGAGATGATGCGCCGGGCTGCGGATGCGGGAATCAGAATGATCGTCGCTACGCCGCACGTCTATCGCATGGACGACCAGCAGAGAAACCGCCGGATGCTGCGCCTTGGCAGGAGCATCGCGCATGAATGCGGCATTGCGCTGAATATGGGTTGCGAATTCAACTATCGTGCGATTCTGCGGGCAGGTACGCAGGAACTGGATGCGTATTGCCTGGCAGGTACGCGCAGCATACTGCTTGAGTTTGCCTGTGATCATATTCTGCCGCGCTGGGACGCGATAGTCAGCGAGATGATGGACCATGGATATCTGCCGATTATTGCGCATCCGGAACGCTATCGCTATATTCAGCGGGACCTTGGGGTTGCGCAGGAGATGTGCGACCTGGGCTGCGAACTGCAGGTGGACGCTGGCGGCCTGCTGGCGCCCCTGCTGAGCGATGAGCGGCGAACAGCCAGAAAGCTGCTGAAAGAGGGCATGGTTTCCTACGTCGCCTCGGATGCGCACCGTCCTGCCGATTATGATAATTATGAGAAAGCACGCCGGACGTTCAGAGGGGAATGGCCCTGCGAGAATCGGCTGATTGCCCAGCTTCGGGCACAAAAGAAAGCGAGGAGTCACGATGATTAATAAGCTGATGCGTGTGTTTGCGGCTGCTGCCGTGCTGTTTGTGCTTTGTTGCGGCGCGGCGCTTGCGGATTACAGCATGCCCGTAGCGGACGGCGATCTGAGCCAGTATCCCGGCCTGGATGAAAACGTGAAGAACATTCTGCTGATTGGTACGGATACGAGGGAGAATGATCTGTCTTCCGGCCGCGCCGATACCATGATGATCTGCTCGGTCAATCTCAGCACGGGTATGGTGCATGTAACGTCCCTGGCGCGCGATACCTGGGTGATCATCGGCAACAATGGCCATGAGAACAGGCTGAACGCTGCGCATACATTCGGCGGCCCGAATCTGCTCATGCAGACGATTAACCGCACATACAATCTGAATATCGAAGAGTATGTGACCGTCAATTTCTATGGCATCTGTGATATCGTCGATACGCTGGGTGGCGTAACCATTCCGCTGGCGGAAGGCGAGGCCTGGGCCATCAACACCACGGTGGATGAATCCTACGGCGACTATGGCGACGTGGCGATTACACCGGTGTCCCGCGAAGCGACGCAGGCGCGGCTGTGCGGCGCACAAGCGCTGGCATATGCCCGAATCCGCAAGCTGGACGATGACTTTGGCCGTCAGGCGAGGCAGAGAAACCTGCTGCTGGCCATGGCGCGAGAAGTCAGCAGCTGCTCGATTCCTCAGATGATTTCGCTGGCGAAAACCTGCTTTGAATATGTGTCGACCAACCTGTCTCTGTTGGATATCATTTCCATGGCGACCAAGGTGCTGACGACGGGTATTTCGGATATTCAGATGCACGCCTATCCGGAAGAAGGCGAGTTCAAGTATGAAAGCTCGGATGGCGTATCCAAGCTGATTATCGATCCGGCGCACGGCATTGAGAAGATGCACGGGTATATGTATCCTGAAGTTGTAAATTGAATCAAGAAATATTGTTACAAATATTGCGAAATTGTGACATAAGGTATATAATGGGAACGGTATAGGCACGTGTGGGTGAAGAATCTGCTGTGTGTATACGGAATTTGATCACAGTTTCTGCGCATTTGCGCGCAGAAGGGAAAGAGAAAGCAATATGCTGCAGGAGAACAGACAGGCAGAGCAGAGCCGTCAGAATCACAAAATCAAGCTGATGATCTGTGATCTGGCGCTGCTGCTGTTTGTGGATATACTGATGCTGGTGATCTATCCCAGCGAGGACGAACACCTGGCGGCAGCCGCCATTGTGATTCAGTCTCTGCTGGGCATCGCGAGCATATTCGGCTGGAGGACGCTGGGCGGCGTCTATCGGCAGATCTGGCGCTACGGTGGTACGCTGGCGTATCTTCAGATGATCCTGATGGATCTGTTTGCAGGCATGACGTATTTTGCCGTGCAGACCATGGTTATGCCGCAGGCATACAAGATTTCGTTTGTCCGTACGCTTTGTATTGTTGCGCTGAATCTGCTGTTCGGCATGACGATCCGGTTTGTTTACCAGTATCTCTATGAATACAACGACAATCGTATCGCCAATGCGCTGTGCAGAATGACGGCTGGCTTTACGGGTCTGAGCAGCAAGCCGCTGCGCAGGGAAGGCGCAGCGCAGAATATCACGCCGAAGATCAATATCGCGGTTGTCGGCGCTGGCCGTGTCGGCGTCATGCTCGCAGAAGAGCTCGCCAACAATCCGCGCTCGGCGTACAGGCCCTGCTGCTTTATTGATATTGATAAGGAAAAGATTGGCCGCAGCATCAACGGCATCCCGGTGCTCTCCGAAGAAGAAGCGACGCAGGAGCGCCTGATGAGCTATCCGATTCAGGAGATTGTGTTTGCGCTGCCCAAAATGCAGGCAATGCGCAAGAAGGAGCTCTACGACCTGTACAAGCAGACGGGCTGCAAGCTCAAGGTGTACGATTATCCGCTGACGCAGACGGTTGAAAACGGAAAGCGCAGCCTGCGCGAATTCGATATCGAAGAGCTGCTCTTCCGCCAGCCGATGGAATTCACCAATTCCCGCACGTCGGATTATTATCGCGGGAAGACGGTGCTCATCTCCGGCGGCGGCGGTTCTATTGGCAGCGAGCTGTGCCGTCAAATCGCCAAAATGCAGCCCAAGACGCTGATCGTGCTGGACGTATATGAAAACGGTGCGTACGATATTCAGCAGGAGCTGCGCATCGCCTATGGCGTAACGCTGGACGTCAGGGTGGAAATCGTGTCTGTATGCGATGCAAAAGCGCTGGATCAGGTCTTCGCGCGCTATCGGCCGGACATTGTTCTGCACGCTGCTGCACATAAGCATGTGCCGCTGATGGAACACAACTGCTGTGAGGCGGTGAAGAACAACGTATTCGGTACGCTGAATATCGTGTCCAGCAGCGAGCGTTACGGCGTGCAGAAGTTTACCATGATCTCTACGGATAAGGCTGTGAATCCCACGAACGTTATGGGAGCGACCAAGCGCATGTGCGAGATGATCGTGCTCAGCCGCTCGGGCAGCAAGACAAACTTCAGCGCTACCCGCTTTGGCAATGTGCTGGGCAGCAATGGATCGGTGATTCCGCTGTTCAAGCGGCAGATTGCTGCCGGCGGCCCCGTGACGCTGACGGACAGGCGCATTATCCGCTACTTTATGACGATCCCGGAGGCCAGTCAGCTGGTGCTCGAATCCGGCGCGATGGCCAGCGATGGCGAATTGTATGTGCTGGATATGGGCAGGCCGGTTCGTATCCTTGAGCTGGCGGAGAATATGATTCGTCTTTCCGGCTATGAGCCGTATCGGGATATCAACATTGTGGAAACCGGACTGCGCCCCGGAGAAAAGCTCTACGAAGAGCTGCTTATTAAGACCGAGGAACTCACCAAGACGGAAAACTGTATGATTTTTATCGAACGGGATAAACCGCTCAGCCGTGAGGAAATCGATGACAAGCTTGAAACTTTGCGTGCTGCCATCCAGACGGAAGACGATGAAACGGTCCGTGAGGCGATGAAGCGCGTGGTGGATACCTATCATGCGCCGGAGGAAATCAATTCCTCTGCGGTGGATGCGGATGAAATGCAGCTGGCGGACAGAAGGGAAGAATACGCCGGCTGATCGGGAAGGAGAGGAATGCGGATGTATCAGCGATATATGAAGCGCGTGCTGGATATCATCGTATCATTCTGTGGCTTGATTGTGCTGTCGCCCATGTTTTTGGCGCTGGCCATATGGATCCGTCTGGATTCGCCGGGGCCGGTGTTTTTCAAGCAAAAGCGTGTGGGCAAGAATAAGACGTATTTCAATATATTGAAATTCCGCACCATGCGCACGGATGCTCCGCATGACATGCCGACCCATCTGCTCCGTGATCCGGAAGCGTTCATCACCAGAAGCGGACGCTTTCTGCGCAGAACCAGCCTGGACGAACTGCCGCAGATCATCAACATTCTCGTGGGCGAGATGAGCGTGATCGGCCCCAGGCCGGCGCTCTGGAATCAGGATGATCTGATCGCAGAGCGCGACCGCTATGGCGCCAATGATGTGACGCCAGGCCTGACAGGATGGGCGCAGGTTAACGGCCGCGATGAGCTGGAGATCCCAGAGAAGGCGCGATTGGATGGCGAGTATGTCAGCCATTTGACGTTCAAGATGGACGCCACCTGCTTTTTGATGACATTTGGCAATGTGCTCAAGCAAAAGGGCGTGGTGGAAGGCGGTACCGGTGTGATGGCGCAGCATCTTCAGGCGCGCAAAAACGAACTCAGAGAACAGGAAAAGGACACGGAAGAAACCTATGGAGGAAAGAACTCAGCCTAAGAAGATCCTGCTTGTGGCCAATGTGGTGAAAGAGCATGTGCTCAAATTCCATGTTCCCACGATCCGGTATCTGAAGGAACAGGGATGGACGGTGGACGTCGCTGCCTCCGGAGAGGAGAATGTGCCGTATTGTGATCGACAGATCCGCGGCGTTTGGAAGCGTTCGCCGTTTACGCCGGATACGCTGCGCGGCGTGAAGCAGCTGCGCAGCGTGATCGAGAAGGAGCAATACGATATCGTCTATTGCCATACGCCGGTGGGCGCGCTGGTGGCGCGCCTTGCTGCGGTCAGGGCGCGCAGGCGTGGAACGAAGGTCGTCTATTTTGCGCATGGCTTCCATTTCTTTACCGGCGCGCCGCTGATCAACTGGCTGCTGTTTTATCCGATTGAAAGAATACTTGCCCACTTCACGGACCTGCAGATCACACTCAATGACGAGGATTACGCCAGGGCGAAGCGCTGCTTCCCGAAAAGGCTTCCGGTTGTGCAGGTACCCGGCGTCGGCGTGGATTTTTCAAGAATCAACGTGGATGACGCCGAGGCGGCGAGGAAAAGGCTCAGAGGCGAATGGCGCATCGGTCAGGACGCGCTTGTGCTGATTTATGTGGCGGAGCTGATTCGAAACAAGAATCAGAAAATGCTTTTTGAGACACTGATAAAAACGAAAAAAACACATCCCGACACGTATCTGGTGCTCGTTGGGCCGGACCATGCGGACGGCGCTTTCCAGCGGCTTGCACAGCAGATGGGCGTGGCGGATTCTGTCATTTTTACAGGTTGGCGCAAAGACATCGGCGAGTGCCTGCATGCTGCGGATATTGCCGTGGCATCCAGCCTGCGCGAAGGGCTGGCGCTGAATATCGTCGAAGCGATGTATTGCGGACTGCCTGTCGTTGCGACAGATAACCGCGGTCATGTGCCGATTATCCGAGATGGCGAGAATGGATTTCTGGTGCATGTGAACGACAGCGACACCATGGCGCAGCGCGTGATCGCGCTTGCCCAGGACAAGGCGCTTCGCAGGCGGATGACGCAGCACGATGTGAGCCGCTACAGCGCCGAAGCAATAGCGAAACAAATCTACGAGATTCTGAAACAGGTATAAAAAAGGGGAGAATCTATGCAGTATATCCTGGTCCTCTTTTGGTTGTTTTTTATGGCGATTATCGGCCAGACGGGCGGCATGTACCGCCGTGAGAATGTGCTGGGGAAGCAAGAACGTCGCGCGACGAAGATGTATGCGTGGGCGCTCATGCTGCCGCTGATTGCGCTGGCCGTGATGCGCTCCAATCACTTTGGCGATACGCCGGCATATATCGATGACTTCTGGAGCATCCCCGGCAGCATGAGCGGAAAGCTGGAGTATATCCGCTCCCATACGAAGGATACGGGATTCTATGCGATGGGTGCGCTGGTCAGCATATTTGCTGGCCGTCATTTCAAATACTTCTTCCTGCTGATCGCGCTGGTGCAGGGTTATGCACTGGTGAAGGTTTACCGCAAGTATTCCGATGATTATTGGCTTGCCATATTTGTCTTTGTGGCGACGACAGACTATCTGTCCTGGATGTACAACGGTATTCGCCAGTTCTTTGCCGTAGCAATCACCTTTATGGCAGCGGAACCGATATTCAGAAGAAAATATGTGAAGGCGGGCGTCATGATCCTGTTTGCGTCGCTGTTTCATCAGTCGGCGCTGATGATGATTCCCATCATGTTTATCGTGCAGGGCAGGCCGTGGAACTGGAAGACGCTGCTGGTCATTCTGGGTACGGTTTTTGCCATGGCATTCAGCGGCGTGTTTACCGATACGCTGGACAGCATGCTTGCGGATACCCAGTATCGCAACGTGGTCAGCGACTGGCGTGGCGGCGGCGATGACGGAACAAATCCGCTGCGCGTGCTGGTGTATTCCGTACCGACGCTGCTCTCTGTTTTCTGCCGCAAAAAGATTATCAGAGAGGGCGGGCGCGTGATTCAGGTGGCCTGCAACATGAGCATCCTCTCTACTGCGCTGTATCTGGTAAGCATGGTTACATCTGGCATTTTCATCGGACGATTGCCGATTTACTGCTCACTTTATGCCAATGGTATTTTGCTGCCGTGGGAGCTGAGGCACGTGTACGGCAAAGCGGTGAAGATGATGGCAGTCGTCTGCTATCTGGGATTCTACCTGATTCAGATTGGCTTTTTCTGAGGAAAACACAGATCGACGAGGGCGAACAATGCCAAAGATTTCGATTATTTCCGGCATATACAACTGTGCGGACACGCTGCCGGAGGCGTTTGAATCGATTTTCAATCAGACGGTTGCCGACTGGGAATGGATTCTTTGCGACGATGGGTCTACGGATGACACATATCGGGTTGCGGCGCAGTACAGAGAGAAGGATCCTGAGCGGATTATTCTGCTCAAGAACGATCGCAATCGCGGGCTGAATTATACGCTCAACCGCTGCCTGCGGGCGGCAAAGGGAGAATACATTGCCCGGATGGACGGCGACGACCGCTGCCACCCGATGCGATTTGAAAAGGAACTGGCTGCGCTAGAGTGCGATACGCAGATTGATATGGTCAGCAGCGACATGTCCTTCTTTGATGAGACGGGCACGTGGGGACTGATCCGGCACCCGGACATGCCCTGCGCAGCCGATTTTCTGCATGGTTCGCCGTTCTGCCATGCGCCGTGCATGGTCAGAAAGCGTGCATTTGACCAGGTGGGCGGATATTCCGATGAAAAGCGTTTGCTGCGCGTAGAGGACTATCATCTCTGGCTGAAGATGTATGCCGCAGGATTCAAAGGACGAAATATTCATGAGACGCTCTATGAAATGCGTGATGACCGGCACGCGTATGCCCGCCGGAAATTCAGGTATCGGATCAACGAGGCCTATGTTAAGGTGCTTGCGGTAAAGATGCTGCATTTGCCTGTGCTGGGCTATGCGTATGCGCTGAGGCCGATTCTGGTCGGCCTGATGCCGGGATGGCTGTACAACGTGCTGCATAAGCGCAGGCTTGCGCAGAAGAAAACCTGCTGAACCTGCTGCGGGATTGAGGGAGAACATGGCTGAAAGAAAAACAAAAGTGCTGTTTCTGATCCATGACCTGGGGCACGGCGGCGCGGAAAAGGTGCTCGTCAATCTGGTCAACAACATGGATCCGGGCAGGTTTGATATTTCGGTGACAGCGCTCTTTGGCGGCGGCGTCAATGAGCAGTTTCTGGCGCCGCATATCCATTTCAGGAGCGTGTTTCCGCGATCCTTTCCGGGCAACAGCCACATCATGAAGCTGTTTTCTCCGGCGCTGCTGCACAGGCTCTGCGTCAGGAAGCATTACGATATCGAGGTTTCGTATCTGGAAGGGCCGTCTGCGAGGGTTGTCAGCGGCTGCAGGGATGAGCATACAAAGCGGGTTGCCTGGATTCATTGTACGATGAGCAGCATGAAGGATGTGGCAGCTTCTTTCCGCAGCGAAAGGGAAGCAAAAGCATGTTACAGCCGCTTTGACCGGATGGCCTTTGTATGCGGCACGGTGAAGGAAGCGTTTGACAGGTACTGCCCGCTTTCGGTACCGGAATGCGTGCTGTACAATACCAATGAAAGCGACCGGATTCTGGCGTGTGCGAAGGAAGAGATTGAGAATGGGATCATGCGTCCGCAGTCTTTCTTCTGGTGCGGTGTCGGCAGATTGATTCCGGTTAAGCGTTTTGACCGTATGCTGCGCATTCAGAAGCGCCTGATCGCGGAAGGCTATCCTGCGCATCTTTATGTGCTTGGCGACGGACCGCTGCGCAGGGAGCTTGAACTGTGGTGCGCAGACAATGGAGTGGCGGAGCATGTTTCCTTCCTGGGCTACCGGACAAATCCTTACAAGTATATTGCAGCCTGCGATTTGTTTGTCTGTTCCAGCATGTCCGAAGGCTTCTCCACCGCGGCGACCGAAGCGCTGATCGTCGGCACACCGGTGTGTACGGTGGAGGTGTCCGGCATGAAGGAAATGCTGGGCGAAAACAACGAATACGGTATTGTCACCGAGAATGATGAGGAAGCGCTGTACAAGGCGATCAAGCGGCTGCTGGATGATCCGGCGCGGCTGGCGCATTATCGGGAAAAGGCGAAAGAGCGCGGCAGAATGTTCAGCACGGAGAATACGGTCCGCGCGGTGGAAGAGATGCTCGAGGCATTGATCAGGTGAGGTGATGACATGATTCAGTTTGAGAGAATCAAAGCGGTTATTTGGGATTTAGATGAGACATTCTGGCAGGGAACCTTTTCAGAAGGGAACGTGCTAATTCCGGAACAGAACCGTCAGCTGATCAAAGACTTGACCGACAAGGGTATTATTAATTCGATCTGCAGCAAAAATGACTGGCAGAAGATTAAAAATGAACTGAATCATCAGGGGTTGCTTGAGTATTTCGTGTTCCCATCGGTAAACTGGGAAGCAAAGGGAAATCGGGTTAAGCAGCAGATCGAAAGTATGCAACTTCGTGCAGCGAATGTGCTTTTTCTGGATGACAATCATTCTAATAGAGAAGAGGTCCGTTTTTTCTGCCCAGAGATCATGGTTGAAGGACCTGAAGCAATTCCAGAATTGGCTGAAAAAGCTGCTGCGGGAAATAAGAAGGATCCGGAGCATAAGAGGCTCAAACAGTATCGGGTGCTGGAAGAAAAACAGCAGCAAAAGGCACAGTATTCTTCTAATGAAGCCTTTTTGGAGGCAAGCAGCATTCGAGTTGAGATTGGCAGCGATTGTCTGAATCAGATTGAGCGGATTCATGATTTGCTTAAACGGGCCAATCAGTTGAATTTTACAAAGGTCCGCAGTACTCAGGAAGAATTGAGGGCATTGATTGAAGATCAGTCGGTAAGAACCGGGTATTGCAGTGTGTCTGACCGATTTGGTGAGTATGGAATAGTCGGTTTTTTTGCTGTGAAGGATGAGAAGCTGATTCATTTTGTGTTTTCCTGCAGAACGCTGGGTATGGGTATTGAGCAGTATATGTACCATGAACTTGGCTGTCCGCAGCTTGAGATTGTGGGCGAGGTAATCAGCGATCTGAGCGGAAAGCAAAAACCGCATTGGATCAATCAAGACCAAAAAAGCGATAAGGGTGGTCAGATGAAAATCGATGGCCTGGACCATCACATGGTTTTGGTAAAAGGGCCTTGCGATTTGTTTCAGGTATATCCGTATATTGCACAAAATGAACTGTTTGATACGGAGTTCACATATGTCGCTGACAGTGGGTTGGTGGTTGAATCAACGGGACATACGACCAACATTGTAGAGGCTTTGCGTCTTTCAAAAAATGAAAAGCATCGTGTGTTGGATGAGGTTCCCTTCACGGATAGCGGAATGTACAGTGACTGTATTTATCATGTGCCGTACAAAGTGGTGTTTCTCAGCATTCTGGCAGATGCGAATCTTGGGGTATACCGCAGAAAAGAAACAGGCGAAAGGTTTGCTTTCCTGGAATATATTCATCCTATCACAGACAAACGTTTTTGGCCTGATTTGATCAATGGTACATATAATACGGCGGGATATCGTTTTACGCAGCAGTTGCTGCAGGATTTTGCTGCAAAGTATGAGTTTATTGGACGAAATACACCGAAACAGATTCTGGAAAACCTGCAGTATATCCGTGCGCATCTTCCTGCGGACTGCCAGCTTGCGGTTATGCTTGGCGGCGAACTGTATTATGAGAAGAATACGTTTGAAGCGTATCAGGACCGGCATGTTGTCCATCGCCAGATCAATGAGTTGATCCGGGCATGGGCTGCAGAAGCGCAGGGCGTTTGTTTGTTGGATGTGAATCGGTATCTGGTAGATCAGAGCAGTTTTTACGATCATTTCAATCATTATGTAAAACCTGTGTATTATCAGATTGCTAAAGAAATGGTTGAAATCGTCAATATGCATACGGGCAGCAGCATCAGGCAGACTTCGAAGTTGAAAATATTGCAGATTCGATTAAAAGAAGCGCTTGCACCCACATATTACAAAGTCAGAAAGCTGCTGAAAAAAGACAGATAAAAGCACATAGGGGGATACAATGAGTATACCAAAGGTTATTCATTATTGCTGGTTTGGGCGAGGTGAAAAGTCTGAACTGATGAAAATGTGTATTGCATCATGGAAGAAATATTGCCCTGACTGGGAAATCATTGAGTGGAATGAAGATAATTATGATGTAAACTTCTGTCAGTATACTGCCAAGGCTTATCGTGAAAGAAGATGGGGTTTTCTTCCCGATGCAGCCCGGTTGGACATCATTTATCGTCATGGCGGAGTATACTTTGATACTGACGTTGAATTAAAGCGTCCTATTGATGAACTTCTTGACAATGATGCGTGGTTTGGGTATGCAACAGATACCGAAATTGGTGCGGGAGTTGGATTTGGTGCAGTAAAAGGTCATCCGTTCATTATGAAGCTTTTGGAACAGTATTTAACATGGGATGAAAAACGCGAATTTACTGTATGTACAACGACCGATGCAAAAGTTTTTTACAATGAGTTGCCGGGTTTTGCAGGAGATTGCAGAGTACGGCAAGAGATTAATGGTGTATTGCTTCTCAATAATATTTGGGATTATGCTACGCATCATTATACGCATACGTGGATGTCAAAGCGTCAGAAGTTCCTAAGACAGTTTGAGGTATACAACTGGCTTGCGCGCATGAAGGGTAAGCTGGTCCGTAGCATGCAGAAATTAGTTTATCGTATTAATAGTCAAAGAAGAAAATGAATATACAGAGGATAGAAAAAGTATGAGCATCCCGAGAGTTATTCATTATTGCTGGTTTGGGTATGGAGAAAAGACTGAACTGATGAAACGTTGCATGGAGTCTTGGAAAAAGTATTGCCCAGATTGGAAAATAGTAGAGTGGAACGAGGATAATTTCGATGTAAGCCTTTGCCCATATACAGAAAAAGCATATCGAGAAAAGCGTTGGGCTTTTTTGTCAGATGTTGCTAGGTTATTTGTTGTTTTGGAGTGGGGGGGTATACCTCGATACGGATGTTGAAATAACAAAACCACTGGATGAATTACTAGAGTACGAGGCATGGTTTGGATATGAGTCTTATGCAAAAATCAACACAGGAACAGGGTTTGGTGCTGTAAGAGGGCAGTTGTTTGTGAATAAACTTTTACAACAATATCTTTCTTTCGATTGTAATGCAAAATACAAAACGTGTACAGTATTAGACACTAGAGTATTTGAGAAAGAATTGCCTGGATTTGCAAAGGACTCACGTATTCAGCAAAATACAGAAGGTATTTTGATTTCTAATAGTATTTCGAACTATGTAAAGCATCATTATGCAAAGTCGTGGGCAACTAAACGAGAAAAAGTGATGGGAAAAATAAAAGCGTATAACGCATTGTGTAGACTGAAGGGTAGTATTTTGCAGAGAATTGAGAAGGCAAAATTGAGATAATAAGGGAATGGTTTTGTGAAGAGTTGTGTGTCAATAATTGTTCCTGCTTATAATATAGAACAGTATGTTTGGACATGTATAAGCAGCATTCTGAATCAAACGCACAAAAACATTGAGATCATCATCGTCAATGATGGTTCGAAGGACGGAACCGGCGGCATTTTGGACGCGCTGGCAGAAAAGGATTCGCGCATCCGCGTGATCCACAAGGAGAACGGTGGTGTGACCAGCGCACGCCTGCGCGGCATTGCGGAGGCGACGGGCGAGTGGATTGGTTTCGTGGATGGAGACGATTACATTGAGCCGCAGATGTATGAGCGTCTTCTGAACAATGCATTCAAGTATGGCGCACAAATCTCTCATTGCGGATATCAGATGGTATTTCCCAAGGGACACGTGGATTACTACTACAACACAGGCCGTCTTGTACAGCAAGACAGGCAGGCAGGGCTGATGGCTCTACTGGACGGCTCGTATATCGAGCCGGGCCTGTGTAACAAGCTTTTCCACAAAAGCCTGTTCCACAGCTTGTTACACGATGGGCTGATGGATACGACTATTCGCAATACCGAAGACCTTCTGATGAACTATTATCTCTTCCGGGAAGCAAAGCAGACGGTGTACGAGGATTTTTGTCCGTATCATTATATGCTGCGCGCTTCTTCTGCCACGACGTCGGGCTATACGGAGCATAAACTCAAAGATCCGATGAGAGTTGTCCGCATTCTGCTGAAGGAAACGGAAAGAGAATCGTCAGTGCATGCGATTGCACGAAGGAAGTACATTCGGACACTGATAGAGTATGCAACGGTTGACTGCAGCCATGAGAGCGATATGGTCAGGCAGTATCGCAGAGAGATGCGCCTGGAACTAATGAAAGCACTGCTGCAGACGATAGCGGATGCTGAGATATCTTTCAAGCTTAAGGGAATGGCGCTTTTTGCAGGTCTGCTGCCCGATGCATATTGCTGTGTGCATAAGGTGTATTCCAGAATTAAGGGAAACGATCAGATTTACAGCCTGGATAAGTAATGGGAGGTGACACGTTGGATCTGATTAGCATAATCGTGCCTGTTTACAAGGTGGAAGCCTATCTGGGCCGCTGCGTTCAGTCCATCGTGGATCAGACCTACACGAATCTGGAGATTATTCTGGTGGACGATGGTTCGCCGGATCGATGTCCGCAGATGTGCGATGAATGGGCGAAGCGGGATCGCCGCATCCGCGTGATCCATAAGGAAAACGGCGGGCTGTCGGATGCGAGAAACGCAGGAATGGCAGCTGCGACGGGCGAGTATGTCGCCTTTGTGGATAGCGATGATTGGCTGGCTAAGGCATTTATTGAGAACCTGTATAACGCTGTTGTAAGCAATGACTGTGAAGTTGCGGGCTGTGTGTTTCGGATGACAGACCGGATGCAGGAGGAAGAGAGTACTGCGGAAGCGAACGTGATCCGGATTGTGGATCGTTATACGGCTGTTGGCGATTTGATCGACGACAAAATCCGGCAGGTAGTATGGAATAAGCTCTATAAACGAGCGCTGATTCAGAATATACCGTTTGAAAAAGGAAAACTCCACGAGGATGAGTTCTGGAGTTATCAGGTTTTGGGACAGATTACCGGGTATACAGAGATAGATTATATCGGCTATTTCTATTTTCAGCGGCCGGAAAGCATCATGGGCAATTCCTATTCGCTCAGGCGATTGGATGCTTTGCAGGCCAAGGAAAACCGGCAGTATTATTTACAGAAGTACATGCCGAATTTGGCCGATCATGGGCAGCGGAACTTGTTTTTTACCTGCGTATATCATGGGCAATTGGCGCTCAAATACTTGAAAGATTCAGAACGAAAGACGGCATTGGAACTGCTGAAAAAGAAGAGTAGGCAATGGCGGCTGTCGCCCGAACAGAAGAAAGCGATGAGAATTACCCATAAAGCATGGGCCTATATGGCGGAATTCTCGCTGCATATGGCGTGCCGTATCAGAAATCTGCTATCGATCGGACTTTAAGCAAAGAGATAGAGAGATGAAAAGAATTACCGTATTCACCCCCACCTACAACCGCGCATACATCCTGCACAACCTCTACGAGTCTCTCAAGCGCCAGACATTTACGGACTTTGAATGGCTGGTGGTCGACGACGGCTCAAGCGACCATACGCAGGCGCTTGTGGAAGGCTGGATGCAGGAAGCGCATGCTTTCCCGATTCGCTACGTCCGCCAGGAGAACGGAGGAAAGTGCCGGGCGATCAACCGCGCGCTGGAACTGGCGAAGGGCGAGCTGTTTTTCACCGTGGATTCGGACGACTACCTGACGGACGACGCGCTGGAAAAGGTGAACGCCTGGGTGGCGGCGCTGCCTGAGGGAGAAAAGTACTGCGGCGTTGCGGGTAATCTGGGTACCGCGGAAGACGAAACGCCCAACACCCTCTTTGAGGAGAAGTACCGCGAGGGTACGGCGCTGGATCGCTACCGGGGGATCGACGGCGAGCGCGCCATGGTGTTCTTTACGGAGATTCACAGGCGCTATCCCTATCCGGTGTTTGAGGGCGAAAAGTTTATGACGGAGGCCGTTGTCTGGAACCGCATGGCGGCGGACGGCCACAAGATGCGTTTTTATAACGATATCATCTGGATTTACGAATACAAGGAGGACGGGCTGACGAAAGCCGGTAGCCGTCTGTTCCTGAATAACCCGCGCGGCTACGGCCTGTGGCTGCGGGAAAAGGCGGAGTTTGAGCATCAGAGCATGATGCAGAAACTGCGCATGATCTATACATTTACCTGTGATCTGGCGCCGCAGCATAGCGTGCGCATGATTGCACAGAGTATCGGCGCGCCGACGCTGCTGGTGGCAGCGATCAAAACGGCGCACGATTGGCGCGCAAAGCTGCGCAGGAGAGGATGACAAGTGATGAACCTCATCAAACGGGGATATGATAGCGTACAGGCCAGATTTGTGCAGCCGTGGATGCAGAAGAATTTTGAAAAGACGCGCGACGGCAAGCGCCTGGCTGCGCTCAAAGGGAAATACGCCGGCAAGCGCTGTTTTCTCGTGGGCAACGGCCCGAGCCTGAAGGCGGAAGACCTGACGAAGCTGCACGAGCAAGGCGAGGTGACGTTTGCTTTCAACCGCGTGTACAATATCTTCGATCAGACGCCGTGGCGGCCGACGTTCTATATTTCGCAGGATGAAAAGATGCTCTCCGGCTGTGCTGACGTCGTGGATGGGCTTCAGCTGCCGACGAAGCTTGTGCCGGCGCAGCTCAAGTGGTATTATAATATCCGGATTCACGATGCGGTGCATTTCAATATGAACTGGCAGCAGAAGGAGAATCCGCTGGATTTCCATTTCAGCGACGATATCGCCAGGGAAATCTTCTGCGCGAGCACGGGCATGTATACCGCGGCGCAGCTGGCGGCGTATATGGGCTTCTCGGAGATCTACTTTATCGGCGTGGATCATCATTTCCATATGAGTGTCAACAACAAGGGCGAGATCGTGATCGATGACAAGGTGAAGGATTACTTTACCGACAAGTATAACGAGGACAAGGACAAGCTGTACATCCCTAATACGGAAAAGAGCACGCTGACCTACGTGGCCATGAAGCGCCAGTGCGATCAGCGCGGCATCCGCGTGTACAATGCGACGCGCGGCGGCAAGCTCGAGGTTTTCCCGAGGGTGGAGTTCGACAGCCTGTTTTGATTGAGTTGTTTTGTCTATAGTTGACCCATATTTGGAAGATACTTGTAGAGAAGCGAAAAGGATGTATATCGATTGGCATATAGGAGGATTCTTTGTTGAAAGAGAATGACTCTGCGCGTCAGATTAAGCTCGGTATGGCTTTGAGTTATATTAATATCATTATTGGCAATTTAATTCCATTCTTTTATACTCCAATTATGTTGGAGTTGTTAGGACAGAATGAGTTTGGTTTATATAAATTGGCAAGCAGTACAACGAGCTATCTTTCTTTAATGACCTTTGGCATTGGCTCCGCAGTTACGCGATATTTAATTAAGGCAAATGTTGAAGGCGGAAAAGAAGCGGAAGAGAACATGCTGGGCCTGTTTCATGTTATTTTTCAGGTTATAGCTGTTCTTACTATTATTGTTGGCTGCGTTATCGTATGGAAGTTAGATGTATTCTATGGAGCATCTTTGACTGTGAGGGAAATCGCCAGAATGAGAATTCTGGTGATGATCATGGTGCTAAATACTGCGATAAGTTTCTCAGCAACTTCTTATAATGCGGTTACAACTGCACATGAGCATTTTATATTTATCAACGCAATTAATGTCATCTCTACGATCGTAGCGCCGGTTATCAATCTTATTATTCTATTTGCCGGATATTTGTCTATCGAGATGGCGCTGGCCTCTTTTGCCTTAAATATCCTAATTCGAGTAATATATGTTGTTTATGTTAGGCGCGCATTAGGGATTAGAATCAGATTTGATAAGTTACCAGTTCATCTTGTCGGAGAGATATTCAAGTTTTCTTTCTGGGTATTTGTTGCTACGATTGTTAGCAGAATAAACACCTCTACAGACACCGTGATAATTGGTGCTATTCCTGCTCTTGCAACAGCTGGTGTTGCAGTATATAGTATTGGATATACTTTTTCAAGTATAATGTTTAGCCTGGCACAGGCAGCTTCTAGTTTTTTTACGCCGCGAGCAAATAAAATGGTGTTCTCGGGTTGTACTAATTCTGAATTGTCTGATTTGATGATACAGGTGGGACGTATGCAGAACGTTTTTGTGGCGTTGGTATGTTCAGGTTTTGTTGCATTTGGTCAGCCCTTTATTGAGTTTTATGCAGGAAAGGAGTATGCGGAGGCGTATTGGGTTGCGGTAATAATTATGATCCCTAACTGTATTCCTCTGATACAAAGTGTCGCACTCAGCATTCTGCAAGCAAAGAATCTTCACCAGTTTCGTTCGCTGGTATACCTTTTCATAGCGTGCATGAATGTTGTAGGAACGATTTTTCTCGTGCAAGCTTACGGAATTATTGGTGCAGCAATTCCGACGGGTATTGCGTATATCATTGGCCAGGGATTGATTATGAATTGGTACTACTGGAAGAGGCTGCAGCTTGATATTCCGAGGTTTTGGAAGAATATGTTGCCGATGTTTATAACAGCGACAGTTATGTGCTGCCTAACGATGAGGCTCTCAAGAATTATTGATTTCTATACACCGAGTAATCTGGCAATGGGTATTATTGTTTATACAATTGTATACTGTGCAAGTCTGTGGCTATTTGTTCTTAATGACAGAGAAAAGAAACTATTATTTGGCCTTTGTAGAAAATAAAGACAGATTTGTATGTTTGGAGGAGAAGAGCTTTGGGAATACTGAGTTGGCTTCGTGCGGAAATCCATTTGCGCGCATTTGAAGTGAGCGGATATGTATTATCGAAAAAGCTAACATCTGAGCCAATGGATTTTCCTATTGATTTCGTTGTTACATGGGTTGATGGTAATGATCCATCATGGAAAGCACAAAAACTGGAGTATACATCGAAGTACGAGAAAGGAAATACAGAAGCACGATATCGGGAGTGGAATCAGTTTCATTATTGGTTTAGAGCTGTAGAAAAGTATGCGCCGTGGGTTAGATATGTATATTTGGTAACGTGGGGCCATGTTCCATCGTGGATTGCTTTGCAACATCCTAAATTGAAGATTGTACGGCATGATGAGTTTATTCCTAGCAAATATCTTCCGACATTTAGTTCTAATCCAATTGAATTGAATTTGCACAGAATTCCTGGACTAAGCGAGCATTTTGTCTATTTCAATGACGATATTTATTTGGCCAGCTCTGTAAAACCTGAGGACTTTTTTTGTGGTGGATTACCGAAGTATTGTGGTGTGGCATATCCTGTTCGGAATTATAGGTATAATGGGCCGTTTGTACATCAGTTGTTTAGTACCTTGGGTATTATTAATGGTGTGTTTGATTTACAGAGTGCGATAGAAAAAAACCCAAAGCTTTGGTTTAGTTGTGAATATGGACAAGACAGAAGATATAATCGAAAAGCATATCGAGAATCGTATTTGCCAGGTATGTTTTTTTCGCATTTAGGATGTCCATTTAGGAAGTCTACTTTTGAAAAGGCTTGGGATGAGCTTTATGCTGAATTAGATGAGACTAGTAAGCAGCGCTTTCGGACACCGTTGGATATACTCCACCAGGTCTTCTCGCTTTTGGAAATCATGGAAGGTACTTTTAAGCCGGTTCCCCGAAGTCATTATGGAGTTTATTTCGGTGAATTGAGTAAGCAAAGTGAGCAAATAGAGCAAGCTTTTTTAAGCAAACAGCATAAGATGATCTGCCTCAATGATTCGATTGATGTTACGCTCGATAATTTTGAAAGAGTAAAGGAAGAATTAGATAGTATTCTTTTGAAAGCATTCCCAGATAAGTCAAGTTTTGAAAAGTGAGGAAAACCATATGAAAATCATCGGCATGATTCCCGCTCGCGGCGGTTCTTCCCGTTTCAACATGAAGCCCCTGGCGCCGATCTGCGGCAAGCCCATGCTCTATTGGGTGTGGAAGCATTCCAAGGGCGTGGAGCGCTTTGAGGAAGTGTACGTCGCCACCGATAACGAGGAGATTAAGGCGGTGGCCGAGGGCTTCGGCGCGAAGGTCATCATGACCAGCCAGGACTGCGAGACTGCGACCGAGCGCCTGTACGAGGTCTCCCATAAGGTGGAGGCCGACCTGTATGTGATGATCAACGGCGACGAGCCGCTGGTGATGGCGCAGGATATCGTCAAGTGCATCCCGGAGAGCATTCCGGAGGATGGCTTCTACGTCTCCAACCTGATGACCGATTTCTCCAACCCGGTCGAGGTGGTCGACCCCACGAACCTCAAGATCGTCACCAATAAGGATGGCGTCTGCCTGTTCATCTCCCGTGCGCCGATCCCGTTCCCGAAGGGCGAGATGAACTATGCGTATCAGAAGTTCGTCGGCGTCGGCGCGTTTACGCACGAGGCGCTGGAGTATTATCACAGCACGCCGCGCGGCCCGGTGGAGAAGATTGAGGAGAACGATTCCTTCCGCTTCATCGAGAACCGCAAGGATTGCTACTATATCAACGCGCACTGCAAGACGCTTTCTGTGGATACGCCCAAGGATCGCGTGCAGGTGGAGCGCTACATGATCGAGAACGGCCTGGCCGAGTAACCTGCATGCTGCCGGAGGCAATTCCGGCGCAGCGCTGCAGTCGCTTGAGTTTAGAGGACGAGACTTTTGCAATGTAATTTCGAAAAAGCAGATGGGAGAGAAGCCTATGTTTCAGCTGATCGCAGGTCCCTGCGTCATCGAGTCGGAGGAAATGGTCCTTTCGATCGCTGCGCAGATGAAGGAGATTACCGGGGAACTGGGCGTCCCCTATACGTTCAAGGCGTCCTTTGACAAGGCGAACAGGACGTCGATCAACGGCTTCCGCGGCCCGGGCATCGAGCGCGGTCTCGAGATCCTGCAGAAGGTGAAGGATGTACATGGTCTGCCGATCTGCACGGATATCCACGAGGCCTGGCAGGCGGAGAAGGCGGCGCAGGTGGCGGATATTCTGCAGATTCCGGCGTTCCTGTGCCGGCAGACGGATCTGCTGGTTGCCGCGGCGAAGACGGGCAAGTGCGTTAATATCAAGAAGGCGCAGTTCCTTGCGCCGTGGGATATGAAGAACTGCCTGGACAAGGTACGCGAAAGCGGCAATGACAATGTCATGCTCTGCGAGCGCGGTACGTCCTTCGGCTATAACACGCTGGTGGTGGATATGACCGGCCTGCGCGTGATGAAGGACTTCGGCGTGCCGGTTATCTTCGACGCCACACACAGTGTGCAGAAGCCCGGCGGCAACGGCACCAGCACCGGTGGAAACCGTCAGTATGTGGAGTATCTGGCCAAGGCGGCGATCTCCGTCGGCGCGGACGGCCTGTTTATGGAAACGCACCCCGATCCGGATCATGCAAAGTCGGATGGACCGAATATGGTCGCCTTGGGCGATATGAAGAATCTGCTCAAAAAGCTCATCCGCGTGTATGAAGCGGTGCAGGAATAAGAGGATTGTATGAATTATACGTATTGTCGTCCTTGTAAAGCAAGGGATCTGGAAGAATCGACCCGGAAATTCCGAAAAAGAGAAGATTTGTCTGTGCAGGAGTATGAACAGGCGATAATTCTTCCGGTAAAGCGTTTTGCGGGAGATGCTGTGCTCTTTGGCCGCGGCGGAGTCGTGGATGCAGAGGGGACGTATGTATCGCTTTCTTCGATCGAGCAGCGGCTGGAAGGTGCATATCCGGTTCAGAATACTTGCTTTGTGGATGAGCGCGTTGTATATTGCGGTTATCTGATCAATCACTGGGGTCATTTTCTGATTGAGGGCGTTTCCAGGCTCTGGTATTATCTTACCCATCCTGAGCATGTAGATCGTTATGTCTTTATCAGCGAAATTGAGGGGGTAACAGAGGCCAGAGCGAATTACCGGGCGTTTTTTGAATTGCTCGGTATTATGGACAAGGTGGTTGTGATCAATCAGCCGACTCGTTATCGCTCCGTAATCGTCCCGGAACGGGCGTATGGTTACAGGGAGTACTATACGCAGCAGTATAAGCAGATTTTTGATTGTGTTGCGCAGGCTGCGCTTGCTAAAAGAGAAAAGTATCCGGTCAGCGAAAAGGTGTTCTTTTCCAGAAGCCGCTTCCCGAAAGCACAGGCATATGAAGCGGGACTGGATATGCTTGACAATTACTTTGCCAACAACGGTTATGAGATCATCTATCCTGAGCAGCTCAGCCTTGAGGAAATGATCTGCAGAATCCGAGGGGCCAAGTGGTGTGCAAGTGAATCAGGATCTACGCCGCATAATATGCTCTTTGCAGCGGATGGCCAGAAACTGATTGTGGTTGAACGACAGTCTGTCATCAATAATGTTCAGTCTGATATCGATGCAGTCAAGGCATTGGATGTTACGTATATTGACGGTCATTATACGATATACCCTGTGCCCGCAGGCGGAGGGCCGTTCTTCCTTGCTTACAACGACCTGTTCCGAAAGTTTACGCAGGAAATGAAATACTGTGATCCCAATCCGTGTTTTACCGATGAAGCTTATATTCGCAAATGCGTGAAACACTATATGAAGGCGTATCGAAAAGACTTCGGCGAGCTTCTGGGAATGGAGCAGTGGCATTTATTCTATGCAGAAGCCCTCTATGAGGCCTATACAGACAGCTGTAAGGTACTCAGACCGTACCTGACCGGCGAGCGGCCGTACAGGCTTGGGCAGTATTTGAATCTGCATACGATTAAGCTATGTGCCAGAGAGCTGCTGACAGGACGGAGATGACGGAACCTTTTACATGGAAGCAACGCTTTAGTTGGCATTATATCAAGCAAAAGCTTCATCAGATCAAAGCTAAGAGTAGTAGAAAAGAGTAATTGGATAACAATGAACAACGACTTTAACATCATCGCCGAAGCCAAATCGATTTTCGACAAGGAGATCGAAGCGCTTACGAAAACCCGCGATGTGATTGGCGATGATTTTGAAACGATCATTCGCCTGGTGCTTTCCTGCCGGGGCAAGGTGATCATCACCGGCATGGGCAAGCCGGGCCATATCGGTGCGAAGATGGCGGCGACGTTTGCCAGTCTCGGTACGCCGGCATTCTTCATGCATCCGGCGGAAGCGATGCACGGAGACCTGGGCATGGTGGAAAAGAAGGATGTCGTGATCCTGCTCAGCTACAGCGGCGAGAGCGAGGAAATCACGCGTTTGCTTCCGGTGCTTCAGGAGATCGGCTGCGAGACGGTGGCGATTACCGGCAAGGCAAAATCCACGCTCGCCAGGGCTTGCCGCCATCATTTCTTCTTCCCGCCGTTTGAAGAGGCATGCTTCATGCATCTTGCGCCGACCTCCAGCACGACGGCGCTGCTGGTGCTGGGCGATGCGCTGGCAGTGGTGGCCTCCCGCGCGAAGCATTACACGAAGGAAGACTTTGGCCTGCATCATCCGGCCGGCGCATTGGGCAAGAAGCTGCTGGTAAAAGTGCTCAACGTGATGCATACGGGCAAGGATAATGCGGTTGTCCTTATGGGCAGTTCACTGCGCAGCGCGATTGTCGAGATGAGCGCAAAGGGCCTGAGCATGGTCACGATTGTTGACGAGGAAAACAACCTTGCAGGTATCATCACCGACGGCGATCTGCGCCGTATGCTCGAGCGCGGCGTGGATGTTTACAACGAAACCGTGGATCGCGTGATGACGAAGAATCCAAAGTGGATCGATTATCGCGAGATGGCGGTCAATGCGCTGCAGTTCATGAGCGACAGAAAGATTACCGGCATGCCGGTGCTCGACGAGGACCGCAAGGTGGTTGGCTCGGTACTCATGCAGGATATTTATAAGGCAGGAATTGTAAGATGAGAATCAGAATGCTGGTCATGGATGTGGACGGTACGCTGACGGATGGACATATTTACATGGGGTCCGAGGGCGAAATGATGAAAGCCTTCAGCTGCAAGGATGGGTATGGTATCGCGCAGATTCTGCCGAAGCTGGGCATCGTCCCGGTGATCATTACCGGACGAAGCTCCAGAATTGTTGCTAATCGTGCCAGAGAGCTGCATATTGAGGAGCTTCATCAGGGTATAGCGGATAAGCTGCCGCTGCTCAAGGAGATTGCCGGGAAGTATGGCCTGGCGGCGGAGGAGATCGCTTATGTCGGTGATGATCTCAATGATCTGGACTGCCTGAATTACTGCGGCCTGACTGCCTGCCCGCAGGATGCGGAGGACGAGATCAAGAGGATCGTGTCCTATGTAGCGCCGAGAAACGGCGGCTGCGGCGCAGTGCGGGATTTCATTGAGTATATGGCAAAACTGTAAATGGCGGAGGCTCAAGGAATTTGGCTGTGAAGACAAGGCGATTGGCCGTATTTCTGGTTGCGTTGCTGCTGATGATGCAGGGATTTTATTTCAGCTCGCGCGATGGACTGGGGATTACAAATTACGCAATTTCTTCGCCCAAGATCAAGCAGCCCATCCGCATTGTGCAGCTGACAGACCTGCACAACAGCGAGTTTGGTCAAGACAACGCGCGCCTGATAGAAATGACCCGAAAACAGGCGCCGGATATCATTGTGCTGACCGGCGATATGCTCAATGGCGACGAACGGGAAACACAGATTCCGGAAAGGCTGATTGAGCAGCTGGTGAAAATTGCGCCGGTATATGCCTCGCGGGGCAATCATGAAAAAGCGAACAGCAGAGTCTTTGGCACGAATGTGATGCGACTATATGAGCAGGCAGGAGCAACCGTGCTGGACAGCAGCTTTGAAGACATTGAGGTCAACGGACAGAGGCTCCGCCTAGGTGGTATTCTGGGCTATTGCCTGGCGGAGCCATATCTTCGTACAGGCGAGGCGAAGCCGGAAGAGATCGCGTATCTGAGACGATTTGAGGATACGGAGCTGATGACGGTTCTGCTGTGCCATTATCCGCTGTGCTGGATTGTCAATGACAATCTGGAGCAATGGGACATTGACGTCGTCTTTTCCGGGCATGACCATGGCGGACAGATACGCCTTCCTTGGCTTGGCGGCATATATGCGCCGGATCAGGGATATTTTCCGGGGCACGAGTGCGGCCTGTATTATTCGGCGGATCGTCAGCGTGTGATGGTGCTTTCACGGGGACTGGGCAGCCGCGGCAATGTGCCTCGGATGAATAACGTGCCGGAGATTGTCGTGGTGGATATTCTGCCGCGGACAGGTACATGATGGGAGACTTGGAATTGATTAAAAAACTGTTTCTGGAAGCGCTTGGAGCAAGCCTGCGGGGCGCATATGTGGATTGGAAAGATGAACTGCGCCAGGAAGACTGGGCGGATCTTTTCCTGCTTGCGCAGAAGCATCAGGTGCTTCCGATGATCTTTGAAGCGGTTTATGCAAGTCCTGCTGCCAGAAGTGCAGATCCGCAGATGATGATGTTCTTTAAGCGCCAGACGATGCACAGCGTCATGCTTCAGGCGATGAAGACCAATGAGTTTCTTGCCTTGATGGAGCATCTGCGGGGCGCGGACCTTACGCCCTGTGTGGTAAAGGGCATCGTATGCCGGAGCCTGTATCCCAATCCGGATCACCGTATCTCCGGAGACGAGGATGTGCTGATCCCGCCGCAGCAGTATGAGCGCTGTCATGAAGCGCTGCTGTCGTATGGAATGAAGCTGTCTGATCCGGATAAGGAAAGAGAGACGGCCTATGAGGTGCCGTATGGCAAACCGGGCAGCCCGGTCTATATTGAGCTGCACAAGCATCTCTTTCCCCCGGAAAACGATGCATATGGCGATTTCAATCGGTTCTTTGAAGGGATTGGCGCCCGGCTTGAGCAGGTGTGCATCAACAATACGCTGCTGTATACCATGAAGCCCACGGATCATTTCTTCTATCTGATCTGTCATGCGTTCAAGCATTTTCTGCACAGCGGATTTGGTCTGCGGCAGGTTTGCGATATTGTGCTCTATGCCAATCATTACGGCGATCAGATCGATTGGCTTCACGTATATGACATGTGTGCGAAGATTCATGCAGAACGGTTTACGGCTGCGCTGCTGAGAATCGGCGAAGTATACTTTGGTTTTCAGGCACAGAAGGCATGCTATCCGGAGATCTGGCAGGCGCTGGATGTGGATGCGGGCCCGATGCTGGATGACCTGCTCAGCAGCGGTATCTACGGTGATGCCAGTATGAGCCGCAAGCACTCGAGCACCATGACGCTGGACGCCGTGACGGCGGACAAGCGGGGAAAAAAGCAAAACGGCAATGTATTGCGCATGCTTTTTCCCAGCGCAAAGCTGCTGGCTCCGCGCTATCCGTATTTGGCGAAGAAGCCATGGCTGCTTCCGCTGGCCTGGTGTACCAGAATTCTGCGTTATTGGAAAGAAAAACGCACAGTTTCGGATAATCGTGCGGCGGAAAGCCTGCGTATCGGCAAGGAGCGCATCGCGCTTATGCGTGAATACAGAATCATAAAATGATCAATTGCCCCGGGAAGCATGCTTCTGGGGCTTTTCGGTATATCAGGAGGAATATATGCATATTCTTGCGATCAACGGAAGCCCGAAAGGCGAGTATTCCATTTCCCTTCAGTCAGTAAAATACCTGGAAAAGTGCTATCCACAGCACACGTTTGAAGTGCTGCATGCCGGACAGAAAATCAAAATGCTGGAGCGTGATTTTTCGTTGGTGCTGGATGCTGTGGGCCGTGCAGATCTGCTTCTGTTTGTCTATCCGGTGTATACATTCATCGCGCCCAGTCAGCTGCATCGCTTCATTGAACTGCTTAAAGCTTCCGGCGCTGCGTTCGCGGGAAAATACGCGACGCAGCTGACTACATCCAAGCATTTTTACGATGTGACTGCGCATCGGTATATCCAGGAAAACTGTCAGGATATGGGCATGCACTTTGTCCACGGCTTGTCGGCAGATATGGATGATCTGCTCAGCGAAAAAGGGCGGAAGGATGCGAAAGATTTCTTTGACTGCGTTTGCTGGAGCATGGAGCAGGGAATCTGTGAGCCTGTACTGAATGTGCAGGGCGCAGCGCAATGTGTGCCGGTCTCCGCTGCAGAGACGGATGGGACGCAAAAGCATGGCGATGTCGTGGTTGTTACCGACTGCGAAGCGGACAATGCGCAGCTTGCCGCGATGATCGAGCGCTTCCGCGCGGTTCTTCCGCTCAAAACGCGTGTGGTCAATATCCGGGAGTACCCCTTCAAGGGCGGTTGCCTGGGCTGCTTTCATTGTGCAGTATCCGGGAAGTGCGTTTACCAAGATGGCTTTGACGAGTTCCTTCGCGGCAGCATCCAGAACGCACAGGCGATTATCTATGCTTTTACGGTGCGCGATCACTCTATGGGCGCACGATTCAAGCTCTATGATGACCGGCAGTTCTGCAACGGACATCGTACAGTCACAATGGGCATGCCGATGGGCTATCTTGTCAGCGGTCCGTACAGCAGGGAAATGTATCTGCAGATGATCATGGAAGGCCGCGCGCAGGTAGGCGGCAACTTCCTGGCTGGCGTTGCAACGGATGAGCATAATCCGGATGGAGAGATCGATCGGCTGGCAAAGATGTTGGTTTATGCGCTGGAGAATCGCTATGTGCCGCCGCAGAATTTTCTTGGTGTGGGCGGCATGAAGGTTTTCCGGGATCTCATCTGGCTGATGCAGGGTATGATGAAGGCGGATCACAAATTCTATAAGGCACATGGGCAGTACGACTTCCCGCAGAAAAAATGGCCTACGATGCTGAAAATGTATCTGGTCGGCGCACTGATGGCTTCGCCGAAGATCAAGGCGAAGATGGGCAATGCGATGAATGAAGGCATGCTTGCACCGTATAAGAAGGTGCTTGACCAGGCGGATAAGGAATCAGTCAATCCGAATATGTAAGTATTTTACATATACTGGTGAGGTCAACAGGAGGTATTTATGATTGCTGAGCATGTATTTGTTCCCTCTTCGAATGGTGCACAGATCCGGATGGATGTGTATGTTCCCCATGTTTCTGCGGAGATTGAACCGCAGGTAAAACGCCCTGCAATCGTGGTCTGCCCGGGCGGCGGCTATGGTTTCTGCAGTGAGCGGGAAGCGGAGCCGATAGCGCTGCGCTTTCTGATGGAAGGTTTCAATGTGTTTGTTCTTTGGTATCGTGTAGGTGCGACGGAAGAGAGCATTGAACGTCGGCATGAAGCGGCTGCATGGTATTCCAAGGCGAAAGAGCATGTCTTCCCGAAGCCCCAGCAGGATGCGGCGGCGGCGATCGCCTATGTGCGCAGCCATGCGGCGCAGTGGCATACGGATCCGGATCGGATTGCCATCATGGGCTTTTCTGCGGGCGGTCATCTGGCGGCGAGTATCAGTGGCCTGTGGCATCATGCGAAGCTGTGGCAGGAACTGGGGCTTACGCCTGAGGATGTACGCCCGAATGCAGCTGTGCTCTGCTATCCGGTGATTGTGGCAGACGAAGATGCGCATCGAGGATCCTTTATCAATCTTTCCGGAACGGAGGACGTGGATGCGCATCAGGCATATTCCGTGCTGAACTGGGTGGATCGCCATTATCCGCCGACATTCCTGTGGCACACGTTTGATGACGATGTGGTGCCCGTGCGCAACAGCCTGCGTATGGCGCTTGCGCTTTCACATGCGGACGTAAAGACGGAAATGCATATTTATCCGCAGGGACGGCACGGCTTGAGCCTGGCAAATGCCATGTCCTGTGCAGCTGACGACTTTTCGCTTCAGCGCCAGGAGTGCGCTGATTGGCCCGCCCTGGCTGCAAGATTTCTCAAGAGCCTGTAACGGACAGAAAAACGGAAATATCCGCGCGCCCCGGCATAAACTTGCCGGGGTGATTTTCATGATTGAGCAGCTGATGATGTTTTTCCTACAGGATGCGCTTTTTATGCTGGGCTATCTGGCGCAGGGCAATGCTTTTCCAAAGCCGCTTGCAAGGGAAGAAGAAACGGCGCTGATTGATCGGATGGCACAGGGCGACAGTGAGGCGAGGGAGAAGCTGATTACCCATAACCTACGCTTGTGTGTGCATATTGCGCGCAAGTATACCGTGCCGGGCTATGATCTGGATGATCTGGTTTCCATCGGTACTGTAGGCCTGATCAAGGGCGTGAATACATTCAAGCCGGGAAGCGGCACGCAGCTGAGCACATACTGCGCACGGTGCATTGAAAATCCGATGCTCTCGCCAGTGTAACAGCGATGTGCGTCGGAAATAAAGGTCCAAAAACTAAGACATGGCAAGGATTTTTGAGCTATGCACCGGGTATGACCATCATGTCTTTAGTAACCCAAAACGCACAGAAACCGGCATTTGCGCCGCTTGTTGCTAAAACCCTCGTCGCAAAAAAGGTCATCACTTTACGTTGGGAAAAAGAGGTGTCCTTTGCTCACCAACCCTATTGTGCGATCGAGAGTGTATCGGATAGAATACGCTGGCTGCGCATGCAAAAAGGGCTGACTCAGAAGGAAGCAGCGGAGAGAATCGGGGTTGGTAGACCTACATATGGTGACTATGAAACTGGCGTCATAGATCGATTTGATCCAGTTGTCATCAGGAAAATTGCGGAGTTGTATGAGGTGCCGGTGACCGATCTCTTGGACAGCTATAATGCCTTCCTGATGAACGGTCAGGGAGAGCAGTTGAGGCAGTGGAGGACAAGCCTTGGGAAGAGCCCTAAAGAGATGGCCGAGTACTTGGGTGTCGCAGTAAGTAACATTGTTACGTGGGAGAGAGAAGAGAAAATCATGACCAAGAAACTCTATGAGCGCTGTTTCGGATTCAAAAGGGGCCGTAAAGCTTAACGTAACAGAAAGGGAGGCAAAGTGAATGGCTGAATTGACATACAAATGGGCAGGAGACTACCTGATTCCTGATCTGGCGATCAAGGAGAACGACAAGCTGATTGGGAAATATGGTCGGATGAGGCTGCGGTATCTGCGGGAACATCGGAAGGGCTTGTACACGGTGATGCTGCTCAATGGAACGCTTCAGAATCACCTGGCGGAGATCGACGAGGCGGCACGTGAGAGGATAGAGCGTATGGTAAGGTGCTGTGTGGAGCGGGACGGAATCAGTGAAGAACTGAAAGTGCACGACCCCATGGAATGGGTGAGAAGGATGAATGGGATCAAGGCGCAAGCCGAAGAGATTGTGCTGAATGAATTGATTTACGAATAAATGAAACGAGGACTCATGAAAGCTGACGCTGACATGAGTTCTCGTTTTATGTTCAATACTTTTGAGAGGATGAGATGGATTCACGCAAGAAAGGTAGATGAGACGATTGTCTAAATGAGTAAAGCCTCAGCCAAGCTCCAGCCAGTTCGTATGGGTCGGCTGCAGGTTTTCCTCTTCGTCCAGGAAGAAGGATTCAATCTCCTGAGTTTCGCAATTTGCAACCTGCCAGCGCTTCTTGGGCACATGCAGCCCGATGGGCTGCTTGCGCAGAATGCGCTGCACCAGATCGTCGATACTGTTAAGCTTCTGATCAAGCGCGATACCCATGATCTTCTTCTGAGGATCAAGGCCCTCAAAGGAATGATGATTGTCCGACCCAGCGGTCATGGCAAGACCAAAGTGCTTTGCATAGCGCAGCGCATAGGCGTCGTTGAGCGCGCCGTTGGCCGCATTGGCGACCTCGGCGCCGTCGCAGTAGCGGTATCCCAGGCGAACATAGCGGATATAGTTGCGCGTTCTGAAAGGGTGCGCCTGAACGACGCAGCCGCCATAGCGGTGAACGCCTTCCAGCTGCTCGCGCCGCGTCCAGGTTTCCACCT
>JAFQIF010000080.1 GCA_017397695.1 Clostridia bacterium | reverse complement strand
TTCCGCCTGCCTGCTTCCGCCACTGGCGGCGGCAGGCTTCAGTCCCCTCTTCGCTTCGCGTCTAAAGATCGATTTTCGCAGAAATATGATCAGACTTTTTTCTTCTTAAACCACTTCTGCAGGATGCCCTGACCGGCGATCTCGCGGCCCAGAACCACCAGCACCAGCACAATGCCCACCGGCAGGTCCAGGTTCTGCGTGTCCACATCGAAGCACAGCGGCAGGCCGTAGCGCAGGATGCAGATGATCAGGGAGGCGAGCACGGTGCCGATGATCGAGCCCTTGCCGCCGGTATTGAGCGTGCCGCCGAGCACGACGGCGGTGATAATCGCCAGTGTGTAGCCCGCGCCGAGATTATACTTGGCGGAGTTGACGTTGGCGGTAAGCAGCGTGCCGGCCAGCGCCGCGCTGACAGCGCTAAGCACGTAGGTGCTCATGATCGTCGCGCGGGTATTGATGCCGGAATATTCCGCCGCCTGCTGATTGACGCCGATGAGATACAGGCGCTCGCCGTACTTGGTCTTATGCAGAATCCAGATACACAGCACGATCAGCAGGATATAGATCACGATCTGCGTGGGAATGCCGAAGATTTCACCCTTGCCCAGGAAGCGGAAATCGACGAACTTTCCCGCCTCGTTCTTGGCCGGAAAGCCGCTGATGCCCTTGTACGCCGGGGTCGCGGACATGCCGGAGACCAGCAGCGCAAGGCCCGAATACAGGAAGCTGCCGCCAAGTGTGACGACCATCGGCTGCACGCCGCAGTAGGCGATAAAGAAGCCGGACAGCGCACCGCACAGCGCCGCGAGGATCACAGCCAGGATTACAGCCAGCCAGACGTTCATGCCGGCGTCGCTCCACAGCACGCCGATGACGATACTGGTCAGGCCGATGATCGACGGCGCCTGAATATCAATGCCGCCTGTAATCATGACCAGCGTGACAAAGAGCGAGATGATGCACACGCTGATGTAATTGACGATACTGTTCATGATGGACTTGGGACGCAGGAACTTGGGATTCGCCGCGCCAAAGATCACGAACTCCAGAACAAGGAAGATCAGCAGGAACAATTCCCAGTGCTTGAAGACCTTTTTCAGCAGGTTTTTCATGCCTTCACGCCCCCTTCCGGATTGTCCGCCGTTCTGGAGAGAAGGCGCTTTCTTCTGGACATCTCAATGGACCTGCGCTGCGCCAGCGCATCAACCACAACGATCACGATCAGCATGACGCCGGTGATGGTGTTGTCGTAGGTGGACGGCAGGCCGATGAAGACCAGCAGACGGCTGATGGAGGACATGATCACCGCGCCGATCGCCGCGCCGATCATATTGCCCAGGCCGCCGGACAGGGAGATGCCGCCCAGCACGCACGCCGCGATGGCGGTCATCTCGTAGCCGTTGCCGGCAACGGTCATGACCTGACCATACTTGGAGGCGAAGACGAAGCCGCCCAGGCCCGCGAACAGGCCGCACAGGATGTAGGCCAGGATCTTCGTGCCCAGCACGGAGATGCCGACCAGATTCGCACCGCCGGCATTATCGCCGACCGCGATGAAGTACTTGCCCTTTCGGGTCTTGGTGAGCACGATATGGGAGATGGCCACCAGCGCCAGCGCGATGGCGTAATAGATGGTGATCTCGGCAAAGAGCGTCTTGTTGCCGTAGCTGGCGATTACGCCGCCGAAGTTTTCAACCGTGCGTCCGTCGGTGAGGATGTAGATCAGACCGCGCACAACGGAGTTGGTGCCCAGCGTGAAGATCAGCGAGGGAACGCCGAAATACGCCACGCCCACGCCGTTGACCAGGCCGACAACCGCGCCGGTCGTCATGCAGGCGGCGATCATTGTGATCACGCTGCCGCCCTGCTGGGCAATCAGGCCCGTCATCGCGGCGGTGATGCCAAGCGTCGCGCCGATGGAGACGTCGATCTCGCCCGTCATGATAACGAACGCGATACCCACGGCCAGCAGGGTGTACATCGTTGCCGTGTTAAAGCAGCTGATGATGCTGGAATAATTGAGGAATGCGGGATCCGCGATGCCGGTGATGAGGAACAGCAGAATCAGGAAGATCAGGCTGGACATCCACCGGGCTTTAAACAGGTTCTTGACTTTGTTCATGCTCACACCTTCCTTTCATGCACAATGCCGAAGGAGGCGCTGGTGAGCACGTCCTGCGTGATTTCCTCGCGGCTGAACTCGCCGTTGATGCGGCCCTGGAACACGGTGATCGCGCGGTCGGCCAGCTCCACAACCTCCTCGATATCGGAGGAGACCATCAGCACGGCCACGCCCGCTTCCTTGAGCTGGCGGATGATGGCGTATACGTCGCTACGGGCAGCCGCGTCGATGCCGCGGGTCGGCTCATCGAGAATGACGACCTTGGGCGCTGTGGACAGCGAGCGGGCGATAACGACCTTCTGCTGATTGCCGCCGGAGAGGCTGCCGATCAGATCGTCCAGCGAGACGATCTTGGTGCGGAAGTCGTCGACATACTTCTGAGAGATTTCCTTCTGGCGGCGGCGGTTCATGTTCAGCGCGCCGATCTCCCTGCCGCCAAGCAGCGCAGAGGTGGTGTTGGAGGAAATCGAACGGATCTTAAACAATCCGTGATAGTGGCGGTCTTCAGGCACGAAGTTGATGCCCTCTTTGAGGATTTCCTTGGTGGAGTGGCCGGTAATATCCTTGCCGGCAAGGAGCACCTTGCCGCCCAGCGTCTTATCGCGGCCGAAGATGGTGCTGATGAGCTCCGTTCTTCCCGCGCCGACGACGCCGGCGATGCCCAGAATTTCGCCCGGATAGAGATCGAAGTTGATATCCTTGAAGCCGTAGCCGCTGAAATCCCTGACCTTGAGCACGGGTTCCAGATTCTGATAATCCACCGGCACATATGCCTTTTCGCTTTGCTGCTGGGCCTCGGCATCCTTGGGCAGCAGGCCCTGGATCAGCATTTCCTTGGTGAAGTTTGCCACCGGGCCCTCCAGCGTGATCAGGCCGTCGCGCATGATCGCCACGTCGGTAGCGATCTCAAAGACCTCGGTCAGGCGGTGGGTGATGTAGATGATGGCGATGCCCTTGCGCTTGAGATCCTCCACAACCTTGAACAGCGCCTGCACCTCGCCGAAGGTGAGGGCGGAGGTCGGCTCGTCCAGAATCAGGATCTGTGCATTTCGCATCATGCCGCGAAGCAGCTCGACCAGCTGCTGCTCGGCAATGGAGAGCGTATTGGCCTTGCGCTGGAGGTTGAGGTGAAATCCCAGATCCTCCATGTGCTTTTCCAGGCGCTTTTTCAGCTCGGCTTCGTTTTCGCCAAAGCCCATGAGGATGTTTTCCAGAACCGTCATATTGGGGAAAAGCAGCGGCTCCTGCGGCACCAGATAGATGCCCGCAGCCAGCGATGCAGACGGCTTGCCGAGCTTTGCCTGCTTGCCGTCGATCAAAATTTCGCCGCCGTCACATGTGTAAATGCCCATGATGATCTTCATCAGCGTGGACTTACCGGCGCCGTTTCCGCCGATGAGCGCCATGACTTCGCCGGCGCTAACGCTCAGATCAATCCCCTTGAGAACGACATTCTGACCAAACGCCTTTTTGATCCCCCGGACCTCAAGACGCGGCACAGATGTTTTTGCTTGAACATTTGCTGCCATTTCGTTACTCCTGCGTTTCGTCGTTACAAAGGTTACTATTTCGCACATTTTCTCGTTATCCATATTGTAAGCACTTCTGTGCAATCTGTCAAGTACAATTCGTTTTCTTTTGCCCATCATGATCCATTTATCGAAATAAATGCTTCCGGTTTGTAAAACAATTGACATTATCACAGAACAATGATATACTCGTAGAAAAGAACAAAAGTTCTATCTCTGAATTATTGTTAATCCCGGTGCATACCGTGAAAGGAGGTTTGCCGGTGAATTATGAAGAATCGCTGATGGTCAAAGCGGCGTGGTACTACTACTTCGAAAACATGACCCAGCAGGCCATTGCCGACAGGCTCTCCATCAGCCGCATGCGCGTGATCAAGCTGCTGGACGCCGCCCGCCAGACCGGCGTGATCCAATTCCGCCTTCGCTCAGACGGCGTAGGCGTCATCGAGCAGAGCCAGCAGCTCATCGATAAATACCGCCTCAAGGACGTCTTCCTCATTCCCGAGGTCAGCCCCGGAGAAACACACCCCAACGAATCCATCGCCCGCGCCGGCGCGATGTACATCGCCGACCGCCTGGGCGACGACGCCTGCATCTCCGTGGGCTACGGCGATACGCTCTCGCGCACCATCAACCATCTGGCTACGATGGTGCAAAGCCCGGTATCGTGCATCTCGCTCACCGGCGGCGTGTCCAATTATCTGCCCAATACGCGTTCCAACGTGTTCAACGCCAAGCTCTATCTCATGCCCGCGCCGCTGCTGGCCTCCAGCCAGGAGATGGCGGCGCTCATGCGCGAGGAGAGCTCTGTGAGCGAAATCATTCGCATGACCGATCTCTCTTCCTTTACATTGGTGGGCATCGGCGCGCTGAACGATGCCGCGACGATCTTCCATTCCGGCCTGCTCGGCCCAGCGGATATGTTCTATCTGAAGATGAACCACGCCGTAGGCGATGTGCTGGGCCACTTCGTGGACAAGGACGGCAACCTCATCCACACCCCGATCGAGGACAGGCTCATCTCCACCCCGCTGGATAAGCTCCGGCAGATGCACAACGTCATCGGCCTTGCCGCCGGCCAGGAAAAGATCGAGGCCATCCGCGCCGTGCTGCGCGGCGGCTATCTGGATATCCTCATCACCGACGAGACAACCGCCAATCTGCTTCTGAAGGACGAGTGATTCGTCCTGTTTGATACGACGTTACAATCTATATATTCAGAAAGGATGGTTCCTATGGCAAAAACCCTCATGGCCGTGGATGCGGGCACCGGCAGCGTACGTGCAGTGCTCTTCAGCCTCGACGGCGAGCAGCTCGGCTGCGTTCAGCAGGAATGGACGCATGCGGAGGATCCCCGCTTCCCGGGCAGCATGGACTTTGACTGGACGACCAACTGGGAGCTGGCCCGCAACTGTATCCGCGGCGTCATCGAGCAGACCGGCGTAAATCCGCAGGATATCGCCGCCGTCTCCACCACCTGCATGCGCGAGGGTATCGTGCTCTACGACAAGGACGGCAACGAGATCTGGGCCTGCGCCAACGTGGATGGCCGCTCCAACGACGAGGTCGGCGAGCTGATCCGTATGGACCCCGAGCTGGAAAAGAAGATTTACCACGAATCCGGCCAGACCTATGCGCTGGGCGCGCTGCCGCGTATCTTCTGGGTCAAGAACAAGATGCCCGAGGTCTACGAAAAGACCGCGCTGTGCACCATGTTCAACGACTGGCTTATCTACAAGATGACCGGCGTGTTCTCCTCCGAGCCGTCCAATGCCTGCACCACCGGCATCTACGATCTTAAGGCGCGCGACTGGGATGATTCCATCGCCGCTTCCATCGGACTTAAGACCGGCATCTTCCCCAAGACCTACGAATGCGGCACGATCGTAGCCTCCGTTTCCGAAAAGGGCGCGGCGGATACCGGCCTTGCTGTAGGCACCCCGGTCGTCGCCGGCGGCGGCGATGCGCAGCTGGGCTGCGTGGGCGTCGGCGTGGTCGATCCCAACCAGGCGGCCATCTTCGGCGGCAGCTTCTGGCAGTATGAATACAACACCGACGAGGCGAAGACCGACGAGCACTGCCGCGTCCGCGTGAACTGCCACAGCGTGCCGGGCATCTGGCAGTATGAGGCGCTGGCGTTCAAGCCGGGCATGGTCATGCGCTGGTACCGCGACGCGTTCTGCACGGCAGAAAAGGAACTTTCCAAAACCTGCGGCCGCGATCCGTACGACCTGATGAACGAGAAGGCGAAGGACATCCCCGCCGGCTGCTACGGCATGATGTGCACCTTCTCCGATGTGATGAACTACGTCTCTTGGCGTCACGCGAGCCCGTCGTTCATGAATTTCGATTTTGATCCCGACAAGTACAACCGCTACACCTTCTACCGTGCGATCATGGAAAACACCGCGATGGTTACCTACGGCCATATGAAGCTGGTCGAGGAATCCACCGGCAACATGCCCGACGAGGTCATCTTCGCCGGCGGCGCGTCCAAGTCCGATCTGTGGTGCCAGATTCTTGCCGACGTGCTGGGCAAGCCGGTAAATGTGCCGGTTGTCAAGGAAGCGACGGCGCTGGGCGCTGCGATCATGGCCGGCTACGGCGTGGGCCTGTACGAGAATATCTCCGAAACCGCGCGTAAGCTCGCCCGCATGGACAAGCGCTACGAGCCCAATATGGACAACCACAAGACCTACATGGAGATGTACAAGGTCTGGCGCGAGGTTTACGCCCGCGAGCTGGCCATCTCCGACGACCGCCTCACCCGCTACATGTGGGCGGCGCCCGGCGTGTAAACGGCCAGTGATCCGCTCCCGCATCCGCTGCGATTCGCCTTGCTTCTAACGGTATCGTTCTCGCGGAGAGCGCTGAGATGCCGCTTCCCTTATTTCTTTAGAAAGAGATGGAGAGAGGAATCAAATTTATGTATATTGTCAATGAAAACGAACGCGAATACCGCTTCGGCGACAGTGGCCCCAAGTACCTGATGAAGGGCCCGCGCTCCAACTTTGCCCTCGTCGCCTTCAATCCGGGTCAGGATTTTAAGGCGCACTACCACAACGTGATGGAAGAGAACTTCTTCATCCTCGAGGGCGAGATTGACATCGTTGTCGATGGCGTGGTCAATCATCTCAAGGCCGGCGATCTCATTCACATCGAGCCGGGCGAGATTCACTACTGCATCAACAACTATGACAAGCCCATGAAGATGATCTCCACCCTCGCGCCGTACACCAATCCGGACAAGGTGGATGTGGAAAACTACACCTACTGATTCTCAGCACAAAAGCGCCCCTGAAGGATTGCTCCTTCAGGGGCGCTTCTCATACCTCGACAGGGATCATTTGCGCAGCAGCACAAAGCACTCATACGGTCTGAGCGTCATGCTGCCGGATATGCTTTCACGGTTCATGTTGGCAATCAGGCACTGCGCGCTTTCAAATCCATCGGGCAGCGTACATTCCGCTTCGCTGTCCGAGTAATTGCATACGCACAGCAGGCATTCATTTTCCAGCGTACGGGTATACGCAAAAATCTGCGGATCGTCCTCCATGATCAGCGCATAGCGGCCATAGGTGATGATTTCATACTGCTTGCGCAGGGCGATCAGCTTCTTATAATAGCTGAATACGGAATCCGGATCGCCCATCTGCGCCTTGGCGTTGATGGTCTTGTAATTGGGATTGACGCCGATCCACGGTGTACCGGTGGTAAAGCCCGCGTTCTCGCTGTCATCCCACTGCATGGGCGTACGGGCATTGTCCCTGCTCTTGAAGATCAGGCACGGCCAGAATTCCTCCATCGTCGCCCGTCCGGTATCCACCCACTCATGGCAGGCATTGATGCTCTCGATATCGCGGAACTCGCTCACGTCCGTGAATGGGTAGTTGGTCATGCCCAGTTCCTGACCCTGATAGATATACGGCGTGCCCTGCATCATGTGAAGCATGGTCGCCAGCATCTTGGCGCAAGCCTCGCGGTGCTGTTCGCTGTCGCAGCCAAAGTGCGATACGGCGCGCGGCTGGTCGTGATTATCCAGAAAGAGGGAATTCCATGCCTTGCCCTCCAGATCATACTGCCATTTAGTCAGGTTTTCCCGGACAAAGCTAAGCGGCTCGGGCTTATCGGTCCACTTGCCAAACTTTCGCTCCGGCTCCACATGTTCAAACTGGAAGACCATGCCCAGCTCGCTGCCGTCCAGATTGGCGTATTTCGCCGCCTGCTCCACGGTAACGCCTGCGGTCTCGCCCACGGTCAGCAGATCGTATCTCGAGAGCACCCTCCGGTTCATTTCCTTCAGATATTCATGCACATGCGGGCCGTGTGTGGTATAGGGTGCATGCTGTCCGTAGATCGCGCCGGGCGCCTTTTCTCCGTCCGGCAGGCCGGGCGCCTTGGAAATGAGGCTGATCACGTCCATGCGGAAGCCGTCGATTCCCTTTTCGCACCACCAGGTCATCATATCAAACACCGCGTCGCGGACTTTGGGATTGTCCCAGTTGAGATCGGGCTGCTGGGGCGTGAACAGATGCAGATAATACTGTCCGGTCGCCTCGTCCAGCGTCCATGCCGGGCCGCCGAACCACGCGCCCCAGTTGTTGGGCCTGCCGCCATCCTCCTTCGGATCGCGCCAGATGTAGAAATCGCGGTATGGATTGTCCTTGCTCTTGCGGCTTTCAACAAACCACTTATGCTCGAAGGACGAATGATTGACGACCAGGTCCATGACGATCCGGATGCCTCGCGCATGCGCTTCACGCAGCATCTCGTCAAAATCCTCCATGGTGCCGAACTCGTCCATGATATCCTGATAATCGCTGATGTCGTAGCCGTTGTCGTAGTTCGGCGATTTGTACACCGGCGAAAGCCAGATGACGTCAATACCCAGCTCTTTCAGATAATCCAGACGGCTGGTGATGCCCCTGAGATCGCCCACGCCGTCGCCGTCGCTGTCCATAAAGCTGCGCGGATAAATCTGATAAACAACCGCTTCTTTCCACCATGCTTTTTTCATATGCATCCCTCCTGACTCCATACAAAGGATAGCGCATTATACGCCCAAATTCAATCCCGAAAGCATGCATTCACAGCGCGCAGTCCACGCAGCGCGGAATATCAGAAAATTCAGTTTATTTGAATCACAGGCGCACATCTATTTACTTAAGAACACATATGCAATATAATATAGTCATGGTTTGTACGTACAAACAGGAAAGAAAGGAGAAAGAAAGACATGAAAAGATTCGTTTCTCTGATCCTGTGCCTGTGCATGATGGCGACCATGTTCGTCGCCCCGGCATATGCCGCCGGCTTTACCGCGGGCACCTACTCTGCCGCCGCCAAGGGCATGAACGGCGACGTCGCCGTCGAGGTGACCTTTGCCGAGGATGCGATTGCGGATGTGAAGGTCGTCTCCCACAGCGAGACACCGGGCCTGTCCGATCCGGCGATCGCGGGCATGCCGGCTGCGATCGTTGAAGCGCAGTCCCTGGCGGTGGATACCGTGACCGGCGCGACGATCACCAGCAAGGCTATTCTGGCCGCCGTGGAAGATGCGGCGATCCAGGCCGGCGCGGATGTGGCGGCGCTCAAGGCTGTTGCCGCTGCGGATGACGCTGCGGATGAGAAGGCCGAAGCCGAGCAGACCGCCGATGTGGTCGTCGTCGGCGCGGGCATCGCGGGCCTGAGCGCTGCGCTGGCTGCGAAGAACGCCGGTGCGGACGTCATCATCATCGACAAGATGGCGGCTGTTGGCGGCACCACGCTGCTGGCGGGCGGCATCCTGGTGAGCGTGGGCTCCGAGCTGTTCGCCGAAAATCGTCTGGAGAGCGACAGCCTCGAGGCGATGATGGCCTACTGGAAGGACCGCCAGGCCAAGAGCGGCCTGGAGAGCGGCTATCCGGACTGGACCCGTCTGGAGGGCGTGCTCGCCGAGACCGGCAAGACCGTCGACTGGCTCGTGGCCAACGATGTGCAGTTTGACACCGTGCCGTATGCGGCTTCCTCCGCCTATCCGATGGCCCTGGCCAACGGCGGCGGCGCGGGCCTGATCGCGATGCTGCAGGCCTCCGTAGAGAGCCGTGGCGTGAAGCTGATCACCGAGTGCAAGGCGACCGAGCTGGTTACCAATGAGGCCGGTGCGGTTGTGGGCGTGAAGGCCGAGACCGCGGACGAGGTCATTACCTTCAAGGCGGATTCCGTCATCCTGGCGACCGGCGGTATCTCCCAGAATGAGGAACTCGTCGCCAAGTACAGCCCGAAGCTGCATCGCGCGGGTCTGGTGCCCACCAGTGCCGTGAGCCATACCGGCGAGGGCTTCCTGATGGCGCTGGAGGTTGGCGCCGGCACGTTTGACGTGTTCGCCACCCCGCTGTTCAATACCACCTTCGATCCGGCGCTGAGCGACAGCACGGGCCTGTCCATCAACGCCCAGCTGGGCGTGAACGCCAACGGCGACCGCTTCGGCAATGAGGCTGCCGCTGCCGGCTGGGACACCATGGACCACACCGCTTCCGACATGATTCAGGATGGCAACGCGCCCTTCTGGTACATCTATGACGCTGCGGATGAAGCCATCACCGCCGTGCTCGAGGCCGGCGTCGCCGAGGGCGTCATCGTCAAGGGCGAGACCATCGCCGATCTGGCGCGCGAGATGCACGTTTACACCGCCAATCTCGAAAAGAGCTACGCCGACTACTGCGCCGTCGTCGCCGCCGGCGAAGACGCTGCGTTCGGCAAGGCTGCCGCGTTCCTCAAGCCGATTGATAAGGCTCCGTTCTATGCTGTGAAGGTCTATCCGACCACCTTCGGCTCTGCCGGCGGCGTCACCACCACCGAAGAGGGTCGTGTGACCCGTCAGGACGGCACTGTGATCGAGGGCCTGTACGCTGCGGGCGAGATGAGCAACCGTTACTTCTACAACGAGAACTACATCCTCGCCGCTTCTCTGGGCCTGTACAGCACGATGGGCCGCCGCGCCGGCACTGCCGCCGCTCAGGATGCTGCTGCAAAGTAATTCCAGGCATGCGCAAAGAGACCTTGAAGGAGCAATCCTTCAAGGTCTCTTTGGGTCTGATTGCGGTTAACGATCAAAAAAGGCCGCCTCGGAACAAAACTTGTGCCGGCGCAAAATCGTCGTTCATGTTTGGATCAGACGCTTTCTTTGTCAGAATCTTCGTTGCTTGCAAGTATTCAACGATCACGCTGCCGATCGGGGGAATGTGTCTTCATCATGCTCTGCGTGAAGCAAGAAGCGCAGTATCATACACCGCAATGCCCGGACCGGCTGTTCCTCAATAAAAAAAGAACAGCCGGCACGGGCTTTTGTGATTTCATCACGGAATGATATCCAGGATATGGGTATACTGTAATAAAACAAAACGAAAGGGGCTGACACCATGGCAGCTATGAACATAAACGCAAAGAAACTTAAGGAAATGATTGAAAACAAGGAAACCTTTCTGGTCGATTTTTGGGCTCCCTGGTGCCCGCACTGCCGCAAAATCAATCCGGCGTATGAGCAGATCGCCGGGCAGTACGCAGGAATGCTCCAAGTGGTCAAGGTCGATATGGACGAAGACGACAGGCTCTGGGAGGAACTGCAGGTTGAATTGATCCCCACGCTCAGGCTGTATGTGGACGGCAAACCCGTTGCATCCACCGTTGCCCCGGAATCCAAGGCAGCCATCGATGAATTCCTCTCCGGTATCCTGCCCAAACAGGAAAAAAAGCAGAGCGATCACGTTTATGACATGATCATCATCGGCGGCGGCCCCGGCGGATACACGGCGGCGCTGTATGCAGCAAGGGCGGGCCTTGATACGCTCGTGATCGAAAAGCTCTCCGCCGGCGGGCAGATGGCGCTCACCCACCAGATCGACAACTATCCGGGCTTTGTGGATGGCATCGGCGGCTGGGAGCTGGCGGATCAGATGCAGAAGCAGGCGGAACGCTTCGGCGCAAAGACGCAGAATGCGCAAGTGCACACCATCAATCTCAAGGCCAATCCGAAGATTGTCTCAACCAGCGAAGGAACCTTCTACGGCCGGACTATCGTGCTGGCAACGGGCGCCAATCCCAGAGAACTCGGCGTTCCCGAAGAAAAAGAGCTGGTTGGTCGGGGCGTCGCCTACTGCGCGGCCTGCGACGGCATGTTCTACAAGGGCAAGACGGTCGCGGTCGTGGGCGGCGGCAACTCTGCGGCAGCGGATGCACTGCTTCTGAGCCGCATCGCAAAGAAGGTCATCATTGTCCATCGCAGGGATACCCTTCGGGCAACGAAGATCTATCATGAGCCGCTGATGAAAGCGGAGAATGTGGAATTCCGCTGGAACAGCGTGGTGACGGAATTGATTCACGAAGACAAGGTCTCCGGCATCCGCCTGAGGGATGTTCAGACCGGCCAGGAAATGGAAATGGCAGTGGACGGCGTGTTCGTCAGCGTCGGCAGGAAACCCGCCACCGAGCTCGTCGCAGGGCAGATTGAGCTGGACAAGGGCGGCTATATCGCAGCCGGAGAGACCACCGAAACCAATATTCCCGGCGTATACGCCGTGGGCGACGTAAGGACCAAACTGCTGCGGCAGGTGGTCACCGCCGTGGCAGACGGAGCCATCGCCGTACACATGGCGGAGGAGTATCTTGCAGGAGGTGCATGAACATAAAGATCGGAAAATGGATTCGTCCCGCGCTGTTCACCCTGGGCGGCGCGCTGGCGGGGCTGGCATATTATCGCTTTATCGGATGCGCAACCGGAAGCTGCCCCATCACATCCAACCCGGTCGGCTCCATGCTCTATATGGCCCTGATCGGCTGGCTGGTATCCGGCATGTTTGGAAAGGATTGCGGTGCATGCAGGCTGTAATCGCCTGTTATTGAAAATCAAGAAAGCCAACCGGAGGGTTTATCCTTCGGTTGGCTCTTTTTTGCAGATTCTGTAGTTTACAAGAGACTCTCCCCGTCGTGTCTCTGATAAGAAAGCATTTCCGATTCTGCCTGTATTTTCCTGACAATTGCATGGACGATGGTTTCAATATGACTTCCGGGCCTGTAGTCCGCCGGGACAACATAATTCACCCGATCCGCTTTCAAAAGAGAAGAGGCAGATGACGGACCTTGTTCAGGATCAAAAACCGCAATGGATTGTCCTCCATTGGATTTAACCAGCTTCATGCAGGGCACATCCGTCAGCCCGTCGCCGATATATACCATGTTGCGGAACGGTACGCGGCGCTCATCTTCGGGCGTATATCGATTCAGTTTATCCGCACTCTGGCTGTCAATGGTCAGCACACCTTTGTTGATGCGGAAAAGAAACTGGGTTTTTGCCGTGTAGTTAATCGCAACCTTTGGCCAGCAGATCGTGCCATGACGGTCATACATAAATTCGCACGCATAGATCTTCCTGAAGTGCTTTGCAATCTCGGTTCCTTCGATGATTTCCTTAATGCCCGAGGAAATGATATAGTGCTCAACATGCACGCCGAGTTTCTCGCCGAATTCCGTGATCCTGTCAAACCAGGAGAGAACGCCGTTAAAAAACTCAACGCCGCTGCCAAGCCCGCGAAATGTCTGGCGGGTAATCGGAATGTCTTTCTCTTCTGCCTTTTTGACCATCTTGTACATATACGCAAGAATACCGTCCATTTCTTCCCGGTCGGTCAGCTCGCGGACTTCATTCCAAAAGGCCGAGGAACTCATATTGAGAGAAGGGATAAAGCCATATTCCTGCATATCCTTTGTACAGAGCGTCTTATCAAAATCATATATCAGCGCCGCAACGGGTTTCGTCATATGGCTTTTCCTTTCGTTTCCATCATTTCTGTCGGCGGAAGCTGCATCCGGACGTATCACATGATCATGTCGATGCCGCGCTGCAGCGTCTCGGCGTTGATGCTTCCGGTAGCCTGCGCAATGGCATGCCCCTTGGCGTTGATAAAGTATGTAGTCGGCAGAGAGTATACGCCGTAGGTCATTGCGGCGTCAATCGCCGTATCATAGAATACAGGGAAGGCGTAATCATTTTTATTGATGAATGCAGACGCGCTGTCCACCGTCTCGCGGGATCCGTCCGTCATATTGACCATCAGGAAGTGGACGTCCTGGCCAAGCTCCAGATACTTTTCGTGGAAATCCGGCATCTCCATCTGGCACGGGCCGCACCAGCTTGCCCAGAAGTTCAGTACGATGGGCTTACCGGCATAGTCGGACAACTGAACTTCGTTTCCGTCCTTATCATAGACGGTGAAATCCGGAGCAAGCGCCGGTTCGGGATCGGCGGTTTCTTCAGATGCGGTTTCGCTTGTATCAGCCGTTTCTATCTGCTGCGGCTGCTGAACAGCGAGCTGATCCAGAGAAAGAGACTGACCAAGGCGGGTATAGAGCACAGATGCGCCGCCGATCAGGAGCACGAGAGCGAGGGAAATGATCGTCAGAGTTTTCTTGCTGTTCATAAGTTCCTCCTTAACTGAGCAGGCTCAGCAGCCGCCCGAGCGTTCCGGTCGCCATCAGGATACCAATCAGCACAAGCAGCGCGCCGCTGACGGCATTGATGACTCTATAGTGGCGTTTAATCCAATTGAATGCGGTTTTCAGATAATCAATCAGCACGGCGCTGAGGATGAAGGGGATGCCCAGACCCAGCGAATAGGACAGAAGCATCAGCATGCCTTCCAGCACATGCGCCTGCTGAGAGGCCAGCATCAGAGCGGAGCCAAGGAATGCGCCGACGCAGGGCGTCCAGCCCACAGAGAAGATCATGCCAAAGAGAAGCGCGGAAAAGAAATTCATATTCTGCGTTTTAACGCTTCGGCTGCTGCCCTTGAACAGCTCCAGTTTGAATACGCCGAGAAAATTCAGGCCGAAGAAGATGACGATCAAACCGGTAACGATGTTGACGGCCGTCTGATATTCCCTCAGGAAGCTGCCGACGGTTCCGGCCAGCGCACCAAGGGTAACGAATACGATGGTAAAGCCTGTGACAAAGCCGAACGCACCCTTGAGCGTTTTGCCGGCAGTACGCTCGCCGCCGCCTGCAAAGTAGGAAATATAGATCGGCAGCATGGGCAGCAGGCAGGGAGAAACGAACGTGATGATGCCTTCAAGAAAAGCGATGATATATTGCATACACTGCACTCCTTTCCAGAGAGAGAATTCATTTTGATATCTGATAGAAGTATAGAACAGATCGGCAGTTCTGACCGTGACAACATCACACAGCATCCGATTGTTTCAGCCATTTCACAGCGTCTGCGACTTTTTTGCAGCCAATTTGTAACCATGTCTGATTTACCTCAAAACCTCATGACACAGCTGCAAATGAATGGATCAAAGGAGCGTTCCAAACAGAAAAAGCATTGCATAGTCGTCCCCTGCGATGATGGTCCAGTCGTTTCCTTCTCCGATCAGCGTAACCCCCGGTGTGCCCTGCGGGAGGGCGTATGGCCCGGCAAAGCCGATGACGAATACGCTATCCTTTGCCGCTGGGCGCAGCTGTGATGTCCTCCGGCTGATGGTTAAAAAACTTCTCTGCATCCAATTTGCAGCTTTACAAAAAGAAGCATCCCGGAAAACCCTGAACTTGCAGGATTTCCGGGATGCTTTTAAGTAAGATTTCTTATTCCCAATCGCCAAATGAAATTCATTTCTAAACGTTTTGTTTAGGTGATTTGTGATCTCGTGGTTCGTTTTGATCTCAGTTATCCTGTATCCATGGGGCATACGGATTTCTGTGATCATTTGGTTATCAGGCTGTGTACTCAAATAAACAACCTTTAGCCCCGCCACGTGATTGCATAGAAAATGACAGCTATACAAGCACTGCTCTCTGCTTTACATCCACTTGACCGCATTATAGCAGCAGATCAGGAAGATCACGACCAGCAGACCGGAGAACAGCTTGTCCGTCGTCTCGGCAGACAGCTTTCTGTGCAGCTTCGCGGAAACGAAGCCGCCGATCGCGCCTGCGGCAACCATCGCCAGCAGGACGGGCATCTCAAACGCAGGCACGCTGCCCGAAGCCAGGCTCACGATCAGGCTCATGACCTGGCTCATCAGGATAATCAGAATGGAATTGATCGCCGCCTGCTTGGTGCCCATGGAGAAGAAATAATACAGCACCGCCAGATTCATCGGACCGCCGCCGATGCCCAGGAACGACGAGCACATGCCCAGCAGCAGACCAATCACCACGGCGACCGACGTGCTGTGCACATCCTTGGTGCGGATGCGCGCCTTGTTTCGCACATAAGCCAGCGTGCCCAGCACCATCAGGCCCAGCACGATCGCCTGAATCATGCCCACCAGCTGATCCGCGCCCACAGCCTGTTTGATCATTTCAAACAGCCGCTTGCCCAGCACGCCGCCCACAGCCGCGCCCAGGCCCAGCGGAATACTGCGCTTTGCGTCCAGCTCCTTGGTCTTTCGGTTCTTGTATACCGAGATCAGCGACATCGCCAGCACGGTCAGACCCGAAAGGAAAGAGACCGTCGATACGCTCATGATGCCCGTAGCGTCCAGCAGCGGCTTGATCACCACGCCGCCGCCAATACCGCAGATGCCGCCGATCGTGCTCGCGCAAAGGCACACAACAAACACAAACAGAATCATCATTTTTGATTTCCTCCGTACCTTCTGATGCAGGCTTTATCCCTTTATCGCCTGCTGCGAATATGCTATAATATGATTATACTACGCTTTCTGCCAGAGGAGAAGACGCTATGCCGCCGATCACCGTGATGGTCAAGCCCGTATCCGGCGCGTGCAACATGCGCTGCCGCTATTGCTTCTACGCCGATGAGATGCACCATCGAAAATCTTCCGTATATCCGAAAATGACCGGTGAGCTGCTTGACGTGATGGTGCGCCGCGTGATCCGCTCGGCGGATTCCTCCGTGCATTTTCTCTTTCAGGGCGGCGAACCAACGCTGATCGGTCTTCCCTTCTTTGAGCAGCTCGTCGCGCTGGAGCGCAAATACAACACGCGGAGGCTGAAGATCACCAATGCGGTGCAGACCAATGGCTACGATCTTTCCGACGAGATGATCGCCTTCTTTGCCAGAGAGCAGTTTCTCGTCGGCGTATCGCTGGACGGCACGGACGAGACGCACGACATGCTGCGCCCCGATGCAAAGGGTCTGCCTACGTCCAGTGTCGTGCGAAAGACCATTGACCGCCTGCGCGCGGTGGGCGTCAGCGTCAACGTGCTGTGCGTGGTCAACGGCGAGGTTGCCAAGCATCCAAAGGAAGTGTTTTCCGCTCTCGCGCCGTATGAATATCTTCAGTTTATTCCGTGTCTTGATGGTCTCGACGGCGAAAAGCGCGACTATTCGCTCAGCAACGAGGCCTATCTCGCTTTCCTGAAAGCCACGTTTGACTGCTATCATCAGGCGTATCTGGGCGGACATCCCGTCTCCGTCCGCAATTTCGACAACTGGGTCGCCATGCTCATGGGCATGCCGCCGGAGAACTGCGCCATGGTTGGCCGCTGCGGGCCGAGCCTTGTGATCGAGAGCGACGGCAGCGTCTATCCCTGCGATTTCTATGCGCTGGACAAATGGAAGCTCGGCAGCATCGCCGAGGATTCCCTCAAGCGCATGCTCACAAGCGACAGGGAAAAAGCATTCCTTGAAGAATCCCTGCCCATACCTGAGGCATGCAAAGCCTGCCGCTGGTACGGCCTGTGCCGCAATGGCTGCAAGCGCGAGCGCAATCCCGAAACAGGGCTGAACCGCTGGTGCAGCGTACACAGCGCGTTCTTCGAATATGCCTATGACCGCATGAACCAGATGGCGCAGCAACTAAAGAGATAATTTATACTATTCTCAAATCATTCTGTTCCAATGATACACAGGATACGTTAGGCTGCCGCCCAAACCTGCCCGAGGGATTTCTATCTCCTCGCTCGACGCTCGTCGGTCAGGGCAGCTCTGACAGCCCACTGGGCTGTCATTCACTCCTGCCCCAGTTCGGCATAGCCGAACCCTCGGACTCCTTTCTTCGCTTCGCACATATAGAACAATTCTGTCTGAGAATGGTATTATAGATCACCAAAGAAAAGAGCCTGTAAAGCAAACGCTTTACAGGCCTTTTTCCTTAAAGCGAAACGCCGAAGGGGGATATCTTCTCGTCTGCTTAATCAGTGATGGTCGGGGTCGCGCCCTCGGCACGCTTGATCCAGTCGAGCAGGCGGGTGCGGAGCATCGCCTTCGCCTCGGCATAGGCCGGATCGGAGACGACGTTGCTGAGCTGAACCGGATCGACGCGCAGATCATACATATAGTCGTCCGCATACAGATCGGCAGCCGCGGCCTCGCCGCCGTTCACGCCGGGGGCGTACACAGCATAGAGGAATTCCGGCGTACGGATGCAGCGGCCGCAGCGGCTCTCGCTGATCTGGGCAAAGGCCTCGTTGACACGATCCGGGGTGTTGCCCTCGACGACGTCCACCAGGTTCTCGCCGATCATGGCGTCGCCGACGTTCACGCCGGCCAGCGCAAGGATGGTCTTGGGCAGGCTGGCGGTAGAGACGATCTGCTCCTCGACCTTGCCGCCCTTGAACGGGCCGCCCGCGATGACCAGCGGCACGCGCAGCGCAGCGTCGTGACCGGAGCGCTTGTAATCATCGTAGCCGTTGAGGTGACCGTCGCGGTTGCGGGTCTTGAAGTGAGAGCCATGGTCCGCACCGAAGATGATGACCGTATTCTCATACAGGCCTTCCTTCTTCAGGCGGTCGATCAGCTTGCCCAGGTTCTCGTCCAGGGACGCGCACGCGCCCAGATAATCCGGGTACTCTTCCTTGTAGTCGCCGCCCAGCGCAGCCAGATCCGCCGGAACCTCGTAGTTCGCGTACTTCTCCTTGGAACCGACCGGACCCTCGTAGTGCTTGCGGTCGTTCTGGTGATGCGGCTCGATGTGGGAAATCGTCATGAAGAACGGCTTCTGCTTGTCGTACTGATCAAAGAACTCCAGCGCCAGATCGGTGATGCAGTCCGCGCGGTAGCCCTTGAAGTCCACGCGGTTGTTATTCTCGTCGAAGACATAGCCGTCGTAGCCATGAGAGGTGAACTCCAGCACATCGCTGGTGCGCCAGAAGCCGGTGTAGCCGCCGCGCAGTTCCTTCGGAATCGCAGTGATCGTATGGTCGATCGTCGGCTTCTGCTCGAGCTCGCCGTCGCTGGCCAGATGCCACTTGCCGATGTAGGCGGTCTCGTAGCCCGCCTCCTCGATGTAGCTGCCCAGGGTCTTCACGTTCGCCGGGAGCATCACGTTGTTGCGGAAGCAGCCGGTCTCGGTGGGATACTTACCCGTCTGGAACAGCGCACGGCAGGGGCCGCACACCGGCTGCGGGGAGAACGCCCACTCAAACTTCACACCCTCGCTGGCCATCTGATCCAGGCGCGGGGTGATATCCAGCTTCTGACCGTAGCAGCCGCAGGTATCGGCGCGCTGCTGATCGGTGAAGTAAAAGATAATATTCGGACGATTAGCCATTTGTCTTCTTCCTCCCTTTGAGCTTGTTGAGGGCAACGGAACCGATGACCAGCACGGTCAGAACGAGGAAAACCACGCTGAACGGGCTCTTGACAAAGATGGAATAGCTGCCGCGGGAAACCATCAGCGCGCGGCGGAAGTTGGTCTCCGCCATCTTGCCCAGAACCAGACCGAGCAGGATCGGCACGGCCGGGAAGTCAATCTTGCGCAGCAGCCACGCGATCGCGCAGAACACGAGCGTGACAACGACGTCGAAGTAGCTCTTATTGACGGAGAACGCGCCGGCAAAGCAGAACATGACGATGATCGGCGTCAAAATCTCCTGCGGGACGGAGACAACCTTGGCAAACAGATTGGTCAGGAACTTGCCCTGCACAAACATGAACACGTTGACCAGAATCAGGCCCAGCATGATGGCGTACATGATGTCGCCCTGCTCGGTGAACAGGGAC
>JAFQIF010000079.1 GCA_017397695.1 Clostridia bacterium | reverse complement strand
TAAGAAATCGTGCATTGCACATTCTTGCCGCCAATGCTCAGTGGGATGATAATAACCGCTTTGATACTATTCTATCAGAGTATCTTTCACATATTACGGATGAAAAACCGATTACTGCCAGACAATGTATTAAGGCTCTTGCGCAAGTAGGTATGGCAAAACCACAATACATTCCAAGGATACTGTCCTGTTTTCATGGCGCTGATTTATCGAAGTACAAGGACAGTATGCGTCCCCTGATTGAAAAGGACATGGAAGAAACTGAAAGATTACTAACTGAGTAACTTCCAATTCGTCGAGCAGCCGAAAACCCACTTTCCCACCATTGGGTGAGGGCGCAATTATACGCACTGTTCCAGTGCATTGCGTTCGGAAACCATATAAACAAACGGGCATCCGGCATATTCGCCGGATGCTCGTCTTTTCTCGTTGTGGGATAAATCCTTCCTTAAGATCTCTTCCGCCAACCGGAGTTCTTCTTTTCTATCTTGGATCAGCAGACGATATTGAGCAGGCGGCCCGGAACGAAGATCAGCTTACGCACGGTCGCATCGCCAACCAGCTTCTTCACAGTCTCGTTCTCCAGCAGCTTCTCGCCGTCGGCCTGGGTGAGATTCGCCGGGACCATGATGCGCGCGCGCACCTTGCCCTTGATCTGCACGGCAATTTCGACCTCATCGGCAACAAGCTTGTTTTCATCATAGGTCGGCCAGGACTGGGTGTAGATCGGATCGCCGAAGCCGCAGTTCTCCCACATCTCCTCGGTGATATGCGGGGCGACCGGGTTCAGGCACAGCATGAGCGCCTTCAGCTCGCCGCGGGAGATCTTGCCGTTGGTATAAACGTCATTGACAAACGCCATCATCGCCGCAATGGCAGTGTTGAACTTCATGCGCTCGATGTCGTCGGAAACCTTCTTGATCATCGCGTTGACCGGAACTTCCATCTCCTTGCGCACGCCCTCTTCGTCCGTGAGCATCTCCTGCAGGCGCCACACGCGCTCCAGGAAGCGGCGGCAGCCGCGCGCGCCCTCGGTAGACCACGGGATCGCCTGATCGAACGCGCCCATGAACATCTCGTACAGACGGAACGCGTCCGCGCCGATCTCGGCGATGGTCTCGTCCGGGTTGATGACGTTGCCGCGGGACTTGGACATCTTCTGGTTATCCGGACCCAGGATCATGCCGTGGCTGGTGCGCTTGTTGTAGGCTTCTTTGTTCGGGATCGCGCCGATGTCGTACAGGAACAGATTCCAGAAGCGGGAATAGAGCAGATGCAGCGTGGTATGCTCCATACCTCCGTTGTACCAGTCGACCGGCAGCCAGTAGGCCAGCTCTTCCCAGCGGGCGAGATCGGTGTCGCAGTGCGGATCGGCATAGCGCAGGAAATACCAGCTGGAGCCGGCCCACTGCGGCATGGTGTCGGTTTCGCGCTTGGCGGGGCCTCCGCAGCACGGACAGGTGGTGTTCACCCAGAAATCGATCTTGGACAGCGGAGACTCGCCGGAATCAGTCGGCTCATAGTTGTCCACGTCCGGCAGCAGCACCGGCAGATCCTTCTCCGGAACCGGCACCCAGCCGCACTTCTCGCAGTAAACCAGCGGGATCGGCTCGCCCCAGTAGCGCTGACGGGAGAAGACCCAGTCGCGCAGCTTGAAGTTAACCTTCTTTTCGCCCACGCCGTTTTCGGTGAGCCACTCGGTGATGCTCTTCTTCGCCTCGGCAACGGACAGTCCGTTGAGGAAACCGGAATTGACCATCACGCCCTCGGCCACGTCGGTGTAAGCAGCCTTCTGGACGTCTTCGCCGCCGGCGACGACCTCGATGATCGGCAGACCAAACTTGGTCGCAAAGTCCCAGTCGCGGGTATCATGCGCCGGAACAGCCATGATCGCGCCGGTGCCGTAGGTGACCAGCACGTAGTCGGAGATGAAGATCGGGATATCCTTGCCGTTGACCGGGTTGATCGCGCGGATGCCCTTGAGTTCCACGCCGGTCTTGTCCTTGGCCAGCTCGGTGCGCTCGAAGTCGCTCTTCTTGGCAGCCGCCTCGCGGTAGGCAATCACGTCGTCCCAGTTGGTGATACGGTCCTTCATCGCGTCAACAGCGGCATGCTCCGGCGCCACGACCATGTAGGTCGCGCCAAAGAGCGTATCCGGACGCGTGGTATACACGCGCAGCTTCATGTCGGAATCGGCAATCTTGAAATCCACCTCAGCGCCTTCGCTGCGGCCGATCCAGTTGCGCTGCTGGGTCTTGACCTTCTCGATGAAGTCCACGTCGTCCAGGCCGTCGAGCAGCTTCTGGGCATACTTGGTGATCTTGAGCATCCACTGGCTCTTCACGCGGCGGATCACCTCCGCCCCGCAGCGCTCGCACTTGCCCGCGACGACCTCTTCGTTCGCCAGGCCGCACTTGCAGCTCGGGCACCAGTTGACCGGCATCTCGCTCTTATACGCCATGCCGTGCTTATACAGCTGCAGGAAGATCCACTGTGTCCACTTGAAGTAATTCGGATCGGTGGTATCGACCTCGCGGCTCCAGTCAAAGGAGAAGCCGATGCGCTGGAGCTGATCGCGGAAGCGATCGACATTCTTCTTGGTCACCTTCGCCGGATGGACCTTGTTCTTGATGGCGAAGTTCTCCGTCGGCAGGCCGAAGGCGTCCCAGCCCATCGGGAACAGGACATTGTAGCCCTCCAGACGGCGCTTGCGGGAGATGATGTCCATCGCGGTATTGGAGCGCGGGTGGCCGACATGCAGGCCAGCGCCGGAGGGATACGGGAACTCGATCAGGCCAAAGAACTTCGGCTTGCTCTTGTCGCTCTTGGCCTCAAAAGCATGGGCGTCGGCCCAGTTCTTTTGCCACTTGAGCTCGATCTCGTCGGGATTGTAGATCTTGATGTTCATGTTTCAGAGTCCTCCTCTTCGTTTTGCAAGGACATAAAAAGACGCCCCTGCACAATCATTGCACAGGGGCGCCTGTTAAAGCGCGGTACCACCCTGATTCGGCTGCTGGATCGCAGCCCTCAGCGGCTAAAGCCAGGGCCTGTCACGGGGCCAAACCGCCGCAGACTACTGAAAAACTTCGCCTGCGAAGCTCGGGGATGAGAAACTCCGCATTGATCCGCCGGGCTCGCACCAACCGCCGGCTCTCTTGAGGCTTCTTTGCAGAGCGATTCCCTTCATCGCCTTTTCAAACTCCGTTTATTGTATCCAATGCGGGGAAAAAAGTCAAGTATGTTCTGCTTTTGTCCTTTCTTTTTTGAGGTCTCATTCTCAGCAAAATGATATCATCAGGATATATTCCATTACTTATATAGTATTTGTATGTAGAAAATACATCCTCTTCATAAATTACTTTTTCACTGTTATAAAGGCTCCAAAATCAATAAGAACAAGACCATTCGAAAAGAATTTTAAGAAATTTGACAAAAGGGCTTGCAAAACAGGACAGAATCTGCTAGAATACTATTCGTTGCCGATGCTGATGTAGCTCAGCAGGTAGAGCGCATCCTTGGTAAGGATGAGGTCACCGGTTCAAATCCGGTCATCAGCTCCAACTGAAACACCTCTGTGGAAAACGCAGGGGTGTTTCTTTTTTATGTAAACGAAAGTCAGATTGAGTTTTGTATATTAAATTAATCTTTATTGACTGCAATAGCATCACGTGTCATTATAATCAATAGGACATTTTATGTTGGGAGGATACTACATACGTCTCTTATTTCATCTGTTTTTAACGTTTATTACCGGTGGTCTCTGGTTGATTGTCCTTGTTGTTAGAGCCTTGTTAAAGTATCTCAAGAAATAAGCTGTAATGTATTTTGAATTTGTGAAGGGCTTGCCTTGTGAAGGGAAGCCCTTTTTTCATACCCTTCCGATGACCTCGTCGCGTCAAAACGCGATTTTGTCAGCTTTTCTGTCAGTTTTTTCGGATTTTGAGGGCTGATTTTTCCTTGCATCATATAGAAAAATTGAGTCTTCCCAAAATCAGTTTTTTCATTAGTTTTCAAGCCCATACACGCTGGCAATAAGGTTTATTGTGTTGGTGTTCTACCTACCGTCGGATTTCTTCAACATAATATGAGTACTATTTTTACTTTCTGATTGACAAGAAAAACAACAAGAATTATCATTGTAATACGTTATATATAATTGGAGGTAATTTATGAAAAGCATGATGAGAATTATAAGCAGTATACTAATGTCTTTTATGATATTATCAGTACCAGCATTGGCACAGGAGACACTATCTGCCCAGCAGATGTACGAATTGGGTTTAGAAAAAGAGAATCTTGGCGATTATTCTCAAGCGGTATTACTATATACAGATGCAGCAGAATTAAACAATTCTGAAGCTATGCATCGGTTAGCTGTTTTATACTGCAACGGAAATGGCGTAAAGCAAAATTTTTATATTGCAAAAGAATGGTATGAAAAAGCGGCAGAACTGGGGAATGCCAATTCTTCAAGGAATCTTGGTATATTGTATTACTACGGAGACGGCGTAAAGCAGAGTTACGAAAAAGCGAAAGCATATTTTGAAAAGGCAGCAATACTGGGCGATGTAGAATCCATGGATAATCTCGGAACCATGTATCTGGATGGAATAGAAATAAAAACGGATTATTCTGCTGCGAAAAAATGGTTTGAAAAAGCAGCAGCTTTGGATAGCGCATACGCCATGTTTAAATTGGGTGGCATGCATTATTATGGGATCGGTATGACGCAAAGCTATGAAAATGGCAGAAAGTGGTTTGAAAAAGCGGCATCTCTTGGAAGCAATGAAGCTATGTTGTTTATGGGTGGACTGTATTATTTCGGTGAAGGTGTAAAACAGGACTTTGAAAAAGCCATCTTATGGTTTGAAAAAGCAGCAGTAGCGGGCAGCAAGGAGGCCATGCACTTGCTTGGTCAGATATACTTTTATGGAGATGGTGTAGAAAAAGATAATATTCAAGCAGCAAAATGGTATGCGTTGGCTGCGGATGAGGGATATGTTTCATCTATAAATCAGCTTGGAATCCTTTATGAATGTGGTTATGGTGTAAAAAAAGATTATGAAAAAGCGAGAGTATTATATGAACAAGCAGCCAATTTAGATGATGGTGCAGCTTTTTATAATCTAGGTATGTTGTATATAAAAGGATTAGGCGTTGATCATGACTCTGTGAAGGCAGAGAATCTGTTTTTATCTGCTGCTGAATTAGGCGAAGCGGCTGCAATGAATATGCTGGGTGTTCTATATTCGGGTGGTTATGGAGGATGGTTGGACGAGGAACAAGTGCTGTTGGTTGAAAACTTTGAAACATCGACAGCACAGCTCGATTCAAAGAGAGTAGTATATGACGATGTAAAAAAGGATTACAAAGCAGCAAAGAAATGGTTTGAAAAGGCAGCGGAATTAGGATATTCACCGGCAATGAATAATATTGCTATGATGTATGTCTATGGTATGGATGTAGAGGAAGATTATTCTCAGGCCGCAAAATGGTATCAGAAAGCTGCAGATTTGGAAAACCCGGTTGCGATGTATAGCTTGGGGATAATGTATGAGAATGGTTATGGCGTAAAAAAGAATTCATCAAAAGCAAAGGAATTGTATGGAAAAGCTGCTCAGCTGGGTTATACTGGATTATAAATAGCATGAAGAATAACTTTGGTAAGGATGAGGTCACCGGTTCAAATCCGGTCATCAGCTCCAGCTAAAGCGCCTTCGCTTATAAACAGCGAGGGCGTTTTTCTTTGCACTGTACGATTTTTGAGGGCTGATTTTTGCTTATTTCACATCTCAATAAACACGACTTCTGAAGATAAAAGCACCTCTGTGATCCATCTCACAGAGGTGCTTTTATCTTCTTTTTTGATCAGATGTACCGTTTCAGAACTTCGCCCTATCCCTGATGGGCAGATTATCGCAGTACAGATGCGCATCATTGGACATTGTCAGCACACGCGGAATGCATATGCCGTTTTTCTCCCTGAATTCGATCACCGTCAAGCTGCTGTGGCACAGATCGAACGTATGCACATACTGCGGATACGGAATGCCAAGCACATGGCTCATGAATGCGCCGCCAAAGCCTGCATGCGCAAATAGCGCTGCGCGCTCGTCGCTTTCGCGCACTGCACGATAAATTCCTTCACGCTCTGTCTGCTCGTATCCAAGAGACGCAAGAAACTTGCGGCTCTCCCGCGCGATGCGCTCCATGCCGGCCTTGAAGTTTGTATCAGCGAATGCCGGGTGCTCATACCAGCGCATGCCAAGCGATCTCACATTGCTTGAGGCAAAGAGCTTCTGCATGTCGGGATCATGTGCAGCCCACGTCCGGCTCCCATCCTCATGGCGCAGCGTCAGCTCGTCCCAGGCATGCTGCTCACTGGCAAAATCCACAGAAATGATTTCCTTGCCGAGCAGTTCTGCGGCAGGCTGCGCCGTCTGCATGGCGCGGCGCATCGGCGAGGAAAAGATGCTGTCGATTCCCCATCTTGCCAGGCGCCTGCCGATCGCCTCTGCCTGGCGCAGTCCCAGCGGAGTCAGAGAATCCGGATCATAGCAGGGATCCCCATGTCGGATGAAATACAGCAGCATCGCACAGCCTCCTTCCAGCAGCCAGAATTCTTCCAGAAAAACGATATTTCCTTACAGCAGTGCCATCACATGAGGGCTCAGATCCTGAAGGAAGTCGATGCACGCATCTCCATCGGGCGCGGTAGCAAGCGCAGCAAAAATCAGCGTGCGGTTTTCACCGTAAAGAATGCCCGCATCATGAGCGATATCGCTAAGCCCACCCGTTTTATGGGCAGCCTTTTGCGCCGGATTGCTGAACATCAGCAGTTCCTTGTCATGCTGGCGGAGCAGGATGGGCAGCGCCGTTTCACACATGAACGGGGTAAGCACCTCGCCCTTGTGAATCAGCGTATACAGGCGGCTCATGTCCGCGGCGCTGGTAAGGTTTTCTCTGCCCCGGCGGGCGGAATCATAATCGAGCATGTGGCGGCGCAGCAGCGTATCCTGCAATCCGATGCGCTTGCTGAATGCATTCACTTATCCATACCCAGGGTATCAATGAGCACATTTGTGGCGCTGTTGTTGCTTTCGGTAATCATATATTCCAGCAAAACACAAAGAGGCACGTCATATCCGTCTCTGATCACAGGCGCTTCATCGCCTACGCAGTGGCAACGCTGCACGGGGATCTTCGTATCCAGAGAAAGAAGACCCTTTTCCACATCCTCAAGGGCGCACAGCATGATGGGCGTTTTGATCAGGCTGGCGCTTTTGAATACCCTGTTCGCCTGATAGTCCGCAAGCGTTTCATTGTTCTGCGCATCCCATATTGCGCAGCCTGCCGTGCATCCGTGTTTTTCCTCCAGCTGACAAATGATATCATGCAGAAGCATCTTGATCCTTCTTTCGTTTTTTCCTGATTGTTTTTTGAACGGACTACCTATCTAAGGAAAATACCAAAGGTCATTTTCTTGCATCGTTATTCCGTTTCATCCACACCCTGATAGGCAATGCACTCCGACGGTACAAACCCACGAACAGGTTTATTATCCAGATAGGTTTCCACATAAGCCCATAAGGCATTCTGATTGACAAAGCTGCTCAGATATGTAACTTCACTGCCCTCTTCCAGAGTAAGCAGAATCTGCTTAAGCGTAGAAGGATCATCTGTCAGATCACAGTTTTTCACAACAGCCGCTTCACCATACTCAAACTCCAGCTGCGGCAAATCGATATTCTCACGAATTTCGCTGCGCGGCACATAACCGACCCGAACTGATCCTTCATTCAGCCAGTATGTGATCATCAGCCAGCCGTTTTCCCAGCCGCATGCGTAAATTTCGCCATTTGTGGAAGCCATAGCCTTGCCTTTGGCAGCGCGATAATATGCCTCGCCCGGGCCAGAAAATACACGCAGCTTAAGATTGCGCGGCAAACTGATCTTTTCAAATGAAGAGAAAAGCCCCGGAATTTCCGCCTCATAGACGACATTCACCAAAGGTATTCCGCTGGGATTGGTGGTATTCTGCTCCCGCATATCCCGGCGCACCTTCTTAATCGTATCGACGTTTTCTGCCTCAACAGGATTCAGCATGCTGACAATTTCCTCATTGGAAATCTCCGGATCGCACTCCTGATACCATTGCTTCGAATTGAAGTAGCTGTGATACTTGCCGCCCGGTGTAAAGTGATATCCGTAGCGCGCATAAACCTCATTGTACATGTATCCCAGTGCTTCGTACTGCCATTCCCACAATTCGGATTCAAACAGCCTTCTCGTATCGATGTCGTAAATCAAATACGAATGATCTGCAAACGCTGATGCTCCGAAGAGCATGATCACACACAATATGCCAAGCACAATACGTTTCATACCGGCTGCCTCCTATTTTTTGCTTGCACAGAGAATGCTGTCAGATTTCTTACACAATGATTATCGCAGAAACTATGCTGATAAATCCATACAATTCTTCGCGCAGCGTCTCACTTTTCCAAGCATATTCATACTAACTTTCTCATCAATCCGCCTGTCACAGCTGTTCGAGCAGTATCTTACCCTGATTGATCAGTTCCTTCGTCGTATAGCATGGATAGCGTATCAAAGCCGGCTGCTCCCTGCCTGCAGCATAACAGACGACGGCATTCTTATCTTTTTCATAAAAACACAGACCTTCAATCATTGTACGGATTTTTCCTGTCTCCAGATCAATACGAATTCCGCTGACAGGCGCACTGTCGCCGGATTCATAGAAGCACTCATATGCGCCCACAAAAAGAGAATCCGTCTGCTCGTCATGTATCAATGAAAACGCAATGCGCGGCCATGGCGCCCTATCCTTGCCGGTAAAGCCCGTGTATATATTCACGCATTCACCGGTTTCACAGCTGTAGAGCATAATCTGATTATGCGCATAGACAAATATAAACCTGTCCTGCGCGCAAAAGCGCACTTCTTCAATCAGATATCCGGCAAAACCCGTCTCCGTACGCCATCTGTATTCGCTTTTTTCGGCGTCATATAGTCCCAATTCTCCATCATAGGTGACAATTGCGCACAAAGGGCTCTTTTCACCCAATGCCAGATGCGGCAGTTCCTCCTGCTTACAGGCATACGGCAGTTCGCTCCAGCTCTGCTTATCTTCCCTGTAAAGCGCAATACGTTCCATATCTCTGGTAACCGTATTGCTGTGCAGGCTGATGGCAATCATTCCCGTAACTGCCGTTTCAAGCAGCACGGATTCACGAATATCATAGCGCGCACCCGGATATGGGCAATGCAGCGGATTTTGCTCCCGGCCATTTATCCATCTGCGGATTACTGGTCTGTGCTCATTTTCCTCCTGATCGCTGTTGACCAGCGCAACCGTGCGCAGTGCAGCATCCGGCGCAGCATCATGCGCAAGGAACAGCAGTTCCTGTTCATCCTGTGCAAGAGGCACAACCACGCCCTGCTCCAGATCGATCATTTCCCCGCCAACCATTGCATACCTGCCATCGGAAGTAATGCCTGCAATTTCCGTGGTCGCGTGCCGGCCCGACAAGCGCACAGAAAAAAATCGCTGCTCACCGGTACCGTCTGTAACCCGGCATTCCGCCTGATAATTCTTTCGGATGATTTCCAGCAATCCTCCATCCGACGGCAGCGGAAAGCATGCAGTCAGCGAACCATCCAATTCATCCAGTACGCTGCAGTGTTCATCGCCCAGCATCTCATAGACCACATGCGTGTTTTCCTCTTTCTCAGGCATGCCTGCAGCAAAGTCCGTTTTATCAAAACGAAGCATTTCTTCTTTCAGCAGGACTTCCTCCAACTCAAATGCTTCATCCGACGAATCCATAGATGCAATAACTTCCTCTTTCTCCAGGCTGATCACCGTATACCGGGACGTTCCGTCCTCATAGAAAAATGTCTGCACCGCAAGCGCGCTGCCGTCCTGAGTAAAACGGACGGCCATTTCGTCTGCTCCCGCTCCATCGAGCGCAAACGACACAGACGACAGCTGCGTACCATCCTTCATACTGCGGATATCGGCAATGCAGTTATCCAGATTTTCTTCATCCTCATACAACAGCGCAATCATACTCTGATCCGCAGATATTGCCGCGCACGCGATCACATAGGTATTGGGTTCAAGCATCCAGCGAACAGAACCATCCTCTTCATCGAGCACGACGACACGCGGTGTATCATCCACAAAGATGCTGCACGCATTCTCCTGCGAATAGAGAAAACTCTGTATATTCGGCGATACAAGCCGCTGCCATATCATGTTTCCGTTTCTGCCTGAAAATCCGCGCACCATGCCTGCCCAATCAAGCGTTACATAGTTTTCCCGCCCCGCAATCTGCTCAATAGCCAGCGGCTGGGCGAGGCGTATTCTTGGTCTGACCGCAGGATCCTGATATGCATACAGCGCATTCGCCAGCGCCAATTCTGCCTCGGGCACATAGGGTCTTTCGTTTTCCTCGTCTCCCAGCGCAGTCAGTGCATATTCCACGGCCTTCATTCTGTCTTCCTGCCCAAGCGCCTGTTCAGACAAAAGCGCCAGCATCTGCGATTCATTCAGCTGTGCTTTATCATATTGCTTCTGAATCTGCCGGTTTCGATCCATCAGCATAAACAGAAACGATACCACGACGGCAAAAACAATAGCCAGAATCACCAGTATGCGCTTCATGTAGTATTGCTTTTTCCGCTGTCGCAGCGCATCATACGAGCAGCCGAGCATTGCAGCTACAATGCGCAGAAACTCTCCGCGCAGCCTGGCGAGCACCCGCCCCTGCGTATTGGCAACGATATTGGCTGCAAGCGGTTCTATCGCATGCCTGTCGCCGTCCGCCTCCAACAGCTGAGGCGGAACAGACTCCGCTACCGTACCCTCCAGCAGCACCGTCAGCACATGATTTCTATCATGATGTGCGAGAAAATAATCGATTTCCTGCATCACCCACGGCGATTCCTTCGTGCGCGGCGAACATAGAACGATCAGATACTGCGACCTGTCGAGCGTATCACGGATAGCAGCAGAAAGATCGCTGGTCAGCTTCAATTCATCCTCATCCCTGAATATCCGGCCCAGACGGCTTTCCTTTGCCGTTTCCCTGTAAGGCGCAGGGATTTTATAACGCTCAAGCATGCGATGCAGCCGGACAGCCACCGCCCGATCAAGCGGCAGATGCCTGTAGCTGATAAAAGCCCTGTAATCGTTCATTTTCTTGTTTTCCTCCTGCCCATCATACGTGCGCCTCAAGCAGCATCAGCGTTGCCCTGACGGTAATCGCATCGCCGTCCCTCGGATCCACCAGACGGCTGCCCGGAAAACGTCTCTGCATAATCTCGTGTATGGTATTCTGTATTCCGCCGCGCCTAAGCTCTCCCCACGTGCAAATAAAGGGATGCTTGCGCGCGATATGAAGCTGATGCGACGGATTGCCCAACTGCACATATGCCGCCGTCTCCATGGCAGACGCCTGTTCCCAGCCATGCGCCAGAAGATATGCACACCAGCGCTCATGCTCGCCGCGTACGGCAGCTTCCATATGATCCCTGTTTTCCTCCAGCCAGGCAATATATGCCCGTCCAAGGGAAACCATCTGCGTCGGATCAGCGTAAAGACTTTCATGATCAAGCGCAAAGCCGGCGCCAAAAAGGCGATACGGCAGATACAATGCCAGCATGCGGGAAGAATCCCTGTTGTACTGCCTGCTGTAATATTTATTGAGACATGCGCGATACAGCTGTGTGTCGTCCTCTGTACAGTTCCAGTACATCATGTGGGCGCTGAGCGCCTGTTTTTCCAGCCGATCCTCACTGAGGCTTTGCCAGGCATACAGCTGCATACCCGTACCAAAGTAGAACAGATCGTACTGTGCCCACCAGCTGTTATCTCCCTCTCCGAGGACGGGCAGCTTACGCGCAATACTCGACGCCGCATTCTGCTGACGCATCAGCACACACACAGGCGGCCTGTTGGTATACGACGGGGTCATTTTCAACAGCATCGCGCGCAGACGGACTGCATAACTGAAATTAAACGCATCGTCGTCCGTGGCGACGACGAAATAATTTCCCTGTCGTATCCGCTGCGCAGCTGCCTTCAGTACATCGTTATCCTCCTGTTCTGCCTCGGATTTGCTCTGTTTGGCAGCAGACAGCAGCGCGTTCAGCCCGCCCGCTTCAAGATTACAGGAATAAAACAGCGGTATCGCATAATCTGCCGGACGGTTTTTATCATACAAGCCGGGACATTCCTCTTTCAGCCGGCCCTCCAGTATATCCGTATCGCAGCCGAGCACCGTGATCTGCAGCGGATAGCCGCCCATATACATGGACACAGCCTCGCGAATGATATGCATGGAACATTCCGTCGCGCCCAGAATAACCAGACCAATATGCCTTGCTTCCTTCTCTCTCAGAAGCGGTGCAAACAGCGGCTTTTTGTTGAAAAGATATTCCGCCGCTTCCTTATCCGGATCGATCAGCCTGACGCGGAAATAGAGTTTGCCCATTTGAGCAAGCGCCGCGTCAAGAATCATAGAGCAGAACTCATGCTTTCCCTGAATGTAGATGGACGTATGATCCACCAGACGCCAGCACGCCGGCTCTCCCAGCTGCTGCGCCATTTCCGTGAGCATCTGCAGCGCAGCCATGGTATATTCCAGATTGGACTGCTGATTTTCCGAGAGGAAGGAAAACACAAGATGAGGCGCTTCGCTCTCCTGGCGGATATATGCGCAGGACAATTCCTGCATAAACAGATCATTCAGCATTTGCGCCATTTCGCGAATGCTGTCCGGCATCAAGATCGTTTCCTTTGCATGTGGCGGCAGCGTATCACACAGGATACGATTACCGCCGCTCATACCATTGAAGAAGAATCGCCTGGATTTATCCTCGCTATGCGTTTCACGGACCATACCCAGAATATTCTGAATTGTACCCGATTCAAGCTTCCATTGCTTTTCCGCCGCCTCTGCACTACCCATTGATACAGCCTGTTCATAGCAGATCATGGCCTGCTCCCGATTGCCCAGCGCTTCCATAATCACGCCGATCATGTACTGGCAAAATGCTCTGTCCTCTCCATGACCGTCAATGTTCAGTTCGATACCCCTTCTCAACCAGACAAGCGCCTGCTCCATGTCGGATGCGCATACGCTGCTTCCGCTGTAATACAAGCTGCCCAGATCGCGGATGGCAGGAATATAATCCAGCTGTGCAGCAATGCGCAGATGATCAAAGGCCTTTTCCTCGTTGCGCGCACAGCCCAGTCCTTCCCTCAGCAGGCGGGCGCGCTCATAATGCGCTTCAGGATAATCACTGCGGCAGGCATAACGAATATATTCGTGAGCCAGGGACGGATTACTGCTCTGGCACCCGTCTCCGGAAAGCAGCATACGGCCTGCCTGACAAAACAGCGCCGCCTCTTCCACCGAAGCCGCCTGTCCGCGAATACCCGGTTCTCTGCCGCCGTCATCGTATTCATCCGACTGCCTTCTGCCCGATTTCAGAATCTTGTCGATCGCCCGGCTGAACTGTTCAAATGCCTCTTCATGCCGCTTTTCGCTGTAAAGCATGCAGCCGTAGCGATACTGTTCTTTCACAGATGCGGTATCCATCTGATCCAGAATACGGCTGTCCAGCAGCGTCAGATCGCTGCCAATCTGTGTCCAGATCAACTGGAGATCGGCTTTCTGCTTTTTCTTATCAAGCGACAGCCTCGCCGGAGGATAAAAAGCCAGCGTAAGCATCAGCCTGGCCAGCGCCTTTTCCGCAGGAAAACAAGCCGCTTTTTCTTTGAAGGGCATCAGGCAAACCGTATCCCGACAGATATCCGCAATGCATGCGCTTAACGTATCCTCCTGAAAATGAGGTACCGAGCCGCTCCACAGCACAGCATGGCATTTTTCCTCCATTTCCCGGATCACTTCATACGGATTTTTTTCAAAAAGCGTATGCAGATAATTGCTGATGGCCAGATTTTTTTCGTCTCCCCTCAAGAACCAGGAAAAATTGGATTTGGATTTATCCGCATATTTCTTCCATACTTCATCCGGGAAGAAGAGATTGATCTTCATCTCACGGGATAAACGGCCGTATCCCTGAACGACGCCTTCCTCAAATACGATATCAAACAACAGCTGAAGATCTGTACAATTCACGGCTATGCCCCTTTCCCATCAGCCATTCGCTGCCTGTATCAGCAGAAAACAGCAGCAGACAGAATTCCTGATCACATTTTATCATACTTGCGATTTCATTTCTATTTATCTGCAAGAAAAACCGGGGTTTGCCTTACCATCAATGGTTGACGCGCCGATTTTCTGAGACTATAATGATTGAAGAAATCTATTTTGAAGGGAGGAATGTTGTCGTGCGTCCGAAAGAAACATATACGCCGAATCCCATCGACACATCGCACGTGCCATTTCCCCCGGAGCTTAACGATATTCTTGAAGTTATCGCTAAAAGTGTTCATGACACCTGGGCGCAGCAGCGTATTCGGGATGGATGGCGCTGGGGTCCTTTCAAAGATGATCGAGAAAAAACCACGCCGCTTCTGGTTCCCTACGAAGATCTTCCCTACGAGGAACAGGAATACGACCGCATCACCGCCCGACAGACCATTTTGCAGCTTCTTTCAAACGGCTATCGCATTGTTCGTGAATAATTCTCTTGTATATAAAAGAAAAAGACCTGCCAAAGCAGGTCTTTTTTCTTCATTTTGCTACGAAATCACGCTTGATCAGAAGCTGGAGATACCATGGCTGTTCACCAGCGCGTCCAGCTTAACGCCGGCCTTGCACAGCGGGCACTCGCGGGAGGAGTAGCTGGCGTATCCATCCAGATCATTTTTATTATAGATGCTCACCACCGGGAATCCCTCGCAGGTTTCCACACAGGCAAAGATGGAACATACGCCCACCGGCGTGCCGCCGTAATAGCGGATCGCTTCGATGGCAGCCTGCGCGGTATAGCCCGTGGCTACGGACGCCGCAAGAACCAGCACATGCTTGCCCACGATCATCGGCGCGGTATTGTCGCGGAAGATCAGCTGGCTGCCGGAAGTGTGTTCGGGCGTAGCCACGTAGATGGTGCGATGCGCATTCATGTTCATATAGCCCGCACGGGTCAGTTCATCCGCCATACACGCACCGATAACCTCTGTGCCGTCCAGACACAGGATGGTATCGATGATGGTGGAGGCGTTGAATTTATTGCACAGTACAGCAGCAGCCTCGCGCGCCTCAGAGAGGCGGTGCTTGGTCATGGTCATGTCGATGTAGTAATTCAGGTGGCTGTGGCTGGTGGCAAAGTGTCCCGTCGCCAAACGAAGCTTGACGTTGCCGTTACGGTGCGGAAGCTGGATCAATTTGATGGCCATCGCGTTCACTCCTGTCTTACGCAAGCACTGACATGTTCAGCTTGCATTAATATTTCTATATTTCATTATGCATATTTTTCATTGTTCTGTCAATCATTTCGCAAAAAAATGATTCTATAACTTCCTACGCCGTTTGACGCTGTGCGCGTCGTGCATTATAATAAATCCATCATTTTGATTAAACACAAGCAATCACGGAGGTACGCCATGGCCTATCATCTGCTTGACTATGCGCAGCTTCACGCTTTCTGCAGCGCCGCCTTCCGCTCATACGGCTTTGACGAAACCAACAGCCGGGAAATCACAGATATTCTGCTCGCTGCCGACCTCAACGGCACGGAATCCCACGGCGTGCAACGCATGGTACGCTATGATTACGAGATCTCCAGCGGCATGGTAGATGTGCATGCTCAACCTGAAATCGTCTATGAAACGCCCATTTCAGCGGTTATTGACGCCCACAACGGCATGGGCCAGGTGGTGGGCCGTATGGCGATGAAAATGGCGATTGACAAGGCCAAAACATGCGGCTGCGGCTTTGTGAGCGTGCGCCGCTCCAATCACTACGGCATCGCAGGATACTACACGGAGATGGCGGTTGCCGAGGACCTGATGGGCCTGTGCATGACCAATACGGAAGCCATCATGGTGCCTACCTACGGCAGGCAGCCGATGATCGGCACGAATCCGATCGCCCTGGCCATGCCTGCCGATCCCGTGCCCTTTTCGTTTGATTGTGCAACGACCGTCGTGCCGCGCGGCAAATTTGAGGTATACACCAAGCGCGGGGATGATGTTCCCCTGGGCTGGGGCGTGGATGAAAACGGCCAGGATTCCACCGACGCGCCGAAGATCCTGCAAAACATCATCGCCAAGGCCGGCGGCGGCATCCTGCCGCTGGGCGGCTCCAGCGAGCTGATGGGCAGCCACAAGGGCTATGGTCTGGGCGTAATTTGCGAACTCTTCTGCGGCATTCTTTCCGGCGGCATGACGGCAGAGCGCATCTATAAAACGGAGGACGGCGGCTCGGGCATCTGTCACAGTTTCATCGCCATCGACTACGGTCTCTTTGGGAATAAATCGGAAATCCGCAGGGCATTCTCCGAATACCTGCTCAAGCTGCGCACAAGCGAAAAGGCAGAGGGCTGCAAGCGCATCTACACCCATGGCGAAAAGGAAGCCGACATGCGCATCCTGCGAAAGGAAAAAGGCGTGCCCGTCAACGATAAAACGCTGGAAGAGCTGCACGCCATTGAAAACAAGCTGGGCAGCTTTGCCGTTCCCTTCCCACAGGAAATATGACTTCATCCCGCCTGAAAAGGCGGGATTTTTGTTACATATCTTTACCAGGTCATTGCATATCCGTTGACGATCCCGCTTCAACGCGATATACTTTTCCGGTATGTATTTTCATTCTAAACGGAGGTTATACGGAGGTTATTATATGGCATTTCCCATGCAGCTTGGGTGGCTCTTTGCCGCCGCCATGCTCATCAGCTCCATCGGCTTCAAAAACTATGTCTGGTTCATCTCCCTGGGCTACGGCTTCTCAATCGCAGGCGAAGGTCTGCTGATGCTGCTCGCCTTCAGCAAAGGCATTACCCCCGGCACGGCGCTGTGCTGCCTGCTGCTGATGGCCTATGGCATGCGCCTTGGCGGCTATCTGGCTTTCCGCGAATTCAGGGTCAGTTCCTACAAGGCCAACATGAAGGGCGAAATTAAGGACGGCAAGGTCGTTCCCTTTGGTGTGAAGATCGCAATCTGGGTTACCTGCGCAGCGCTGTATGTCGCGCAGGTGCTGTCGGTACTTTACCGCCTCACAGCCGGCGCAGCAGACAATGCGTTTGTGTTCATCGGCGCCATCGTCATGATCCTCGGTCTGATCCTTGAAACAGCTGCCGACCTGCAGAAAAACCGTGCCAAGAAACTCAATCCCCGCCGCTTTGTCGATACGGGTCTGTACCGCATCGTGCGCTGCCCGAATTATTTGGGAGAAATGATCTTCTGGACCGGCGTCGTTCTCTCCGGCATCGGCGCCATCTCCGGCGTCGGTCCGTGGATCATGGTGCTCATCGGCTACATCGGCATCATCTTTGTCATGTTCTCCGGCGCGCGCCGTCTCGAGATCCGCCAGAATAAGAATTACGGCAAAGATCCTGAGTATCAGCAGTATGTGAAGACCGTGCCGATTCTGCTGCCGTTTGTTCCGCTTTACAGCGTAGAAAAGCACAAGTGGCTCATCGCCTGACAGATAAGCGTTAAAGAGTTTTCCACATTTTTTACATCTCTGTGGATAATTCTGCAGAAACACATCTTGTGACAATGTTGAATTTTCAACATACTTTCTCTTTTTATTCCTGTATCATACATCTATGAAAAACTGTTCTTTGCGATATCAGGATATAGAGAATTATGTTTTTGCAAAGCAGTCATCTTTTCGGTGTATATACAAGCATTCAATATGCTATAATATATTCGAAAATATCTTTTCCAAAAAACAAAATTATAAAGGGTTGAAACAATATGTATATCACCAGCGATATCCGCTATGCAGGCGTAAACGATCACAAACTCGATTTGTTTGAAGGGCAGTATATCGTGCCCAACGGCATGGCGTATAATTCTTATGTCATCGTGGATGAAAAGATTGCCGTCATGGATTCCGTAGACAAAGGCTTTACGGATGAATGGCTGAGCAGCGTGCGCGAAGCCGCTCAGGGCCGCACCGTCGATTACCTGGTTGTGCAGCATATGGAGCCGGATCACTCCGGCAGCATCGACGCTTTTGCCAGCGCATATCCCCAGGCAGTGATTGTCGCTTCCGCAAAAGCCTTTGAGATGATGCGTGCATTCTTTGGCAACGATTACGCCGCGCGCCGCAGAATCGTGAAAGAGGGCGACCAGCTGAATCTGGGCCGTCACACGCTGTCCTTCGTCGCCGCGCCGATGATTCACTGGCCGGAGGTTATCATGACCTACGACGAGACGGACAAGGTTTTCTTTTCCGCAGACGCCTTCGGCAAGTTCGGCGCGCTGGACGTTGAGGAAGACTGGGCATGCGAGGCGCGCCGCTACTATTTCGGCATCGTAGGCAAATACGGCGCGCAGGTTCAGGCTCTGCTCAAGAAGGCTGTCAAGCTGGAGATTGAAAAAATTTGTCCGCTGCATGGCCCGGTGCTTGAAGAGAATCTCGGATATTATCTGAATCTGTATGACATCTGGTCCAGCTACGGCGTAGAGAGCGAGGGCGTGATGATCGCCTGCGCGAGCATCTACGGCAACACGATGCATGCTGCCGCTCAGCTGGCAGATGCGCTCAAAGCACGCGGCTGCAGCAAGGTGGTGCTCACTGATCTGGCCCGATGCGACATGGCTGAGGCTATCGAAGACGCCTTCCGCTACGGCAAGCTTGTGCTGGCCAGCAGCACATACAACGGCGGCGTATTTCCGTTCATGCGCACGTTCATCGATCATCTGACGGAGCGAAATTATCAGAACCGCACAGTCGCGCTGATGGAGAACGGATCCTGGGCGCCTACGGCGGCGAAGGTAATGCGCAGCATGTTGGAGAAGCAGAAGAATATTCATTTCACCGAGACGACGGTGAAGATTCTCTCCGCGCTCAGCAGCGATAGCCGGGCGCAGATTGAGCAGCTGGCGGATGAACTGATGAAATAAAGGGATAGAAAGTTCATTAAAGAATCTTGAAACCGCCGCGAAGCGAAGAAGGGTCAAGGGATGAAATCCCTTGTCAGGGGTTTGGGGATGAAATCCCCAACGTAACCCAATCG
>JAFQIF010000009.1 GCA_017397695.1 Clostridia bacterium | reverse complement strand
CCCGCGTAGGCAAGGTATACGAAGGCGTTGAACTGTGCAAGAAGGAAGGCGTTGACTTTGTTCTGGCAGTAGGCGGCGGCAGCGTAATTGACTCGGCCAAGGCCATCTGCTACGGCGCAGTTGCCGACTTTGACGTTTGGGACCTGTTCGCCAAGGTTCGCACCGCTACCAACTGTCTGCCTGTTGGTGTTGTACTGACCATTGCCGCTGCCGGCAGCGAAACCAGCAACGACTCGGTTATTACCAACGAAAAAACCTTGGAAAAGCACTTCTACGGCAACGATATTGCCCGCCCCAAGTTTGCCATTATGAACCCCGAACTGACCATGACTCTGCCCGACTACCAGACCGCTTGCGGCGCTGTTGATATTTTGATGCACACCCAGGAACGCTACTTCACCAACGGCGGCAACATGGAAATGACCGACCTGATCGCTGAAGGCCTGATGCGCAATGTCATCGCCAACGCCAAAATTCTGGTGAAGGACCCCAAGAACTATGACGCCCGTGCCGAAATGATGTGGGCCGGCAGCCTGAGCCACAATGGCCTGACCGGCTGCGGCAACGACGGCGGTGACTTTGCCTGCCACGTAATGGAACACGAAATGGGCGCCATCTACGACGTAGCCCACGGCGCAGGTCTGGCAGCCATCTGGGGCAGCTGGGCACGCTATGTTTACAAGAACTGCCTGCACCGCTTTGTCCGCTTTGCCACCAACGTAATGGGTGTGGAAGCCGTTGGCTCCGAAGAAGAAATTGCCCTCAAAGGCATTGAAGCTCTGGAAGCCTTCTACCGCGAGATCAACATGCCCACCAACTTCCGCGAACTTGGCGTAGAAGCCAAGGACGAAGAACTGCGTGAAATGGCCCGCAAGGCTATGAACTTTGTTGGCGGTTCTCAGGGTTCTGCCAAGGTTCTGTACGAAGCCGATATGTACGAAATCTTCAAGATGGCCCTCTAAGCACAAATAATTTACATCCCCTTCGGCAAGCTCACCATTCTTCAGGGTAATCCCGGCGAAGGCAAAACGTACTTTGCCATGCAACTGGCCGCTGCATGTACAACAGGAAAGGCACTGCCGAATATGACGCCGCTTGAGCCATTCAACGTAATTTATCAAACCGCAGAGGACGGACTCGGCGACACGGTGAAGCCGAGACTGATCGAAGCCGGAGCAGATCTCAGCCGCGTGCTGGTGATCGACGACGGCGACACTCCGCTGACGCTCTCCGATGAACGAATCGAGCGCGCGATTACGGAGAATCGGGCGCATCTGCTGATCATCGATCCCATTCAGGCCTTCCTCGGCGCTGACGTGGACATGAACCGCGCCAACGAAGTTCGCCCCGTTTTCCGCAAGCTCGGCGATATCGCCCAGCGTCACGCCTGCGCAATCATCCTGATCGGCCATCTCAACAAAACCGTCGGCGCTCAGAGCACCTATCGCGGCCTCGGCTCCATCGACATGACCGCTGCCGTGCGCAGTCTGCTCTTCATCGGCAGAGTCAAAAACGATCCCACTACCCGCGTACTCACACATGAAAAGAGCTCGCTTGCACCGCCCGGCAAGTCCCTCGCCTTCTCGCTGGGTACTGAAGAAGGATTCAGCTGGATCGGTGAATATGCCATTACTGCAGACGAGCTCCTGTCAGGCGAGGAGCACGCGCAGACCAAGGTCGAACAGGCCCAAAGCCTCATCCTCTCCATGCTCAAAGGGTCCCGCACCTGCCGGAGCTCTGAGCTTGAAAAAGCGGCGGCTGAACACGGGATCTCCGCCCGCACGCTGCGCATGGCCAAGCAGCAGATGGCGAGAAAGATCAAAATGTATCGCGAAGGGACACAGTGGATGGTGGAACTGAAAGAATAAGCAATATGGCGTGATCGAATACGTCATCTTTCCATTTCAGTATATGCTCCAAATATGCAGAATACTTGCAATCCTGGTGAAACAAATCCGATCAATCCCATCCTTCCAATCTTATCCAAATAACAAAGACGCTCTGCAGTTTCTTCGCTGCAGAGCGTCTACATATTCAGCTCATAACCATGTCGAAAAGGGAATCAACTCTTCATGCCCGTCGTTGCCACGCCTTCTACCAGATACTTCTGGAAGAACATGAACACCAGCAAAACTGGCACGATGGACAGCGTTGTCATCGCAAACAAACCGGACCAGTTGGTCTGCGTGGACGGATCGGAGAACATCTTCAGTGCGATGGACAGCGGATACATTCTCGGCTTGCTCAAATAGATGAGCGGACCGAGAAACTCCTGCCAGGACCAATAGAACGCAAAGATCGCAGAGGTGATCAGCGAGGGCTTGCTCAGCGGAAGCAGAATCATCGTGTACTTCTTCAGCCAGCCGCAGCCGTCCATCTCCGCAGCCTCGTCCAGCTCGCGCGGCACGCCGCGCATAAACTGGATATTCAGGAAGATGAAGAACGGCACGCCGCAGAACTGCGGAATGATGATCGGCAGGAACGTATTGATCCAACCCATGTTCTTGAACATGATGTACTGCGGAATCAGCAGTACCTGCGCCGGAAGCAGCATCGTACCCATCAGGATGGCAAAGCACGCCTTGCGCCCCGTAAAGGGAATGCGCGCAAACGCAAATGCCACCAGTGAAGAAGACGCCACGCCGCCGATCGTTGAGAAAATGGCGATGATGAAGGAATTCTTGAAATACGTCGCGTAGGTGTATCGTCCGGCGGACTGCCAGCCCTCGATATAGTTATTCCATACCACGCGCGAGGGAATCAGGCTGGTCACTGTGGTGAAGACCTCTTCATTGGGCTTTAAGGAGGAAGCCACCATCCATACCAGCGGATAGATCATGATGACGCCAAAGAGAATCGCCAGCGTATGGAAGATCAGGCCGCTGCGGATGGTACGTTTGGACATACGCGGTTTTACAATCTGCATCATCCTGCCTCCTCACTCTTCATAATGAACCCAGCCGTCCGAGCTCTTGAACACAAAAATGGAGAACACGGAGATGATCAGCAGCAGCACCCAGGACATGGCGCACGCATAACCCATCTTGAAGAACGTAAAGCCCTGCTTATAGATATACAGCGCAAAGAGCATCGTCCTGTTCATCGGGCCGCCGTCCGTGATAATGAGCGCCTCGGAGAATGCCTTGAACGCATTGATGATGCCCATAACCAGATTGAAGAAAATCACCGGCGTGAGCATCGGCAGGGTGATCCTGCTGAATCGCTGCCAGGGAGAAGCGCCATCGATCAGCGCCGCCTCGTAGTAGCTCTGGGGAATCTGCTTGAGGCCGGAAACGAAGATCAGCATCGATGAGCCAAAGTGCCAGCAGCCCAGCAGGATCAGCGAATACAGCGCCGTCGACGGTTCACCGACCCAGTTGAACGTTATCGGGCGGCCCATGATCATGGTAAGGATGCCATTAATCGCGCCGTCTGTACCAAAGAGCTTGGACCAGATGATGGCGATCGCCACACTGCCGCTGAGCAGCGACGGGATGTAATACACCGTGCGGTAAAGACCGATGCCGCGATGATTGCTGGCAAGCACCATCGCCACACCCAGCGCAGCAGCCAGGCGCAGCGGCACAAGAATGAACACATACTGGAACGTGATGCCTACGGATTTCCAGAACACGCCGTCCTGAAACATGTTGATATAGTTATTGAGCCCATACCACTTCGGATCACCCAGACCGTCAAACTTGGTGAAGGAAAGATACAGGGAATACAGCATGGGAATGGAGGTAAATACCAGCAGGCCAAACAGCCATGGAGAAATAAACGCCAGACCAGCAAGGTTATTTCTCCTTCTTCTCAGGCGCGCCCCCTTGGTCAGGGGCTTTTTCACAGTTGCCGCAGTCACCCGGATCATCCTTTCAGGTCATGTGTTGATTGCGCTTTACGCAGGAAGATACGCAGCCGCAGGGAAACCCCGCGGCTGCATACTGAAAGAGAATTCTCTGGCAAGAAATCTCAGGCCCTATTCTTTACTCGCCCAGAACCTTCGCCGCGAACTCGAAGAAGTGCTTGGCGCCCTCTTCCGGCGTCATCTCGCCGAAGAGCACAGACTGGAACGTGGTGCTGAATTCCGCGTCAACCTCAGAGTGCGCGATTGGATCCGGAGCGTACAATTCGGAAGCATACGCCGCCATCTCGACCATGTAATCGAAGGTCATCTTGGAAGCCTCGTCCAGCTTGCTGCCCACGAAGGCCGCCATCTTGTTGGAGATCGGCACGCCGCGGCGGCCGGAAATGAACTCGTTGCAGCTCTCGCTATTGGTCCAGTAGTTGATATAGGCAGCGGCCTCTTCGACGTGCTCAGCGTCCTTGGCGATGGCCATGAACTGAGACGGCTTAACCCACATGCCCTTATTGTCCGCAGAGCCCGGGATGATGCGCAGCACGGACGGGCCGAAGGAATCCTTCACCATGCTGTAATAGGTGGTGCCGGAGTCCGTCGTGGTCGTGATGGACGCAGCCTGGCCCTTGGAGTACGGCTGATTTTCACGGCCCACATCGACGGTGATTTCAGAAACATTCTGCACCGCGCCGGCGTCATGCAGACGCTTGATGGAGGTCAGATAATCGACGAGGATCTGCTGCTCGAAGCCGAGGTTGTCCTGCGCTTCGTTGTACAGTTCGCCGCCGTTGGAGCGGACATACGCACGGAAGGTACCGTTGTAGTCGCGCAGACCCCACAGGTCGCTTCCGTAGATGCCGGTCTTGGCATAGAAATCGAGAACAAACTGCTCAAACTCCGCCCAGGTCATCTCGTGACCCGGAACTTCCATGCCGGCGTCAGTGATCATCTTCACATTGTAGAGCATGCCGATGGAGTTGGAACCGGCATTGATGGCGTACAGACCGCCGTCGAACATGCCGCCGGAAATCGCGCTCTCCGGCACGTCGCTCAGGTCGATCAGGCCCTTTTCAACCAGCTCAGTCAGGTCCATGAGCAGGCCCTTATCGACGTAGCTCTTGATGTAGGCCAAGTCCATGCGCAGGCTGTCCGGCAGATCGTTCGCCGCTGCTAGCGTATTGAGCTTGGTCCAGTAGTCATCCCAGGACAGGTACTCGTTTTCGACCTCAATACCCAGCTCCTGAGAGAACATATCGGAGACACCCAGATAGATCTTGTTGGAGGACTCGGAGCCCCACCAGGTCATACGCATCGGCTCATCCGCAGCCATGGCCGTCGTCAAAACGAGCGCCGCGAGCAGCACAGCCACCAGCACAGTGCAAAGCTTCTTCATGAAAAAACCTCCTTTGATATTTGCCCGTCTGATCCAGTACAGGCATTCTGTTAATTGTATTATATGTTCTTTGAACGTGTATGTCAGGGGAAGGATTCTGACTTCAAATACCAAAAAAGCGACTTTTTAAGTAAAACCTTATCAAATCATCTGACATATACTAGAAAAACGCCACAGCTTTTGCCGCAGCGTTTTTTGCTGTCAAAACTCAACTTCCATGCCATCGATCGTGACAAGGAATCCATGCGCCTTGCCCCATGCACGCATCTGGTCGTTGGTCATTTTTCCGTTATGGCTGAAATGATTGATCACTTTCACCGTCTTTTCATCAGCAGCGCCGAGCTTTTCCAGCTTCCCGGCGAATCGCTCCGCCTCTTCAACGCCCATATGATATCCGCCCATGGAACCCGCGCCCATGGTAGCGTCCAGACTGATCAGATCGAAGCGTTCCTGCTTCAGCAGTGCCCACGCCTCATCGCTCAGGTTCAAGCCGGTATCGTGGCCATAAAACAGCGTCTTTCCGTCTTTCTTGAGGATATAGACCAGGCATTCCTCCCGCTTGTCGTGATCCGCCGGCACGGCAATGACCTCCCATTCACCTGCGCGGAAGCGATCGCCGCCGTGTACCACATGAAACGCAATGACGTCGTCCACCGGATGCGATTTGAAGCGATCGATGGACAGCGCCTGAATAAACGACTGATGAACCGCTTCATTGCCATAGATATGCAGAACATTCTTCGTATCATGGGCAAAGAGCTCATGGCGATGCACAAAGTCCGTGGGAAACCAGTGATCCATATGGCTGTGCGTGACAAGCAGCGTGCTGATTTCGCTCAGATTGATTCCATTTGCCAGCGCATGCGCATAGCTGTCCGGCGGAAAATCGATCAGCAGCTCGCCGTCGATCAGCGACTGTGTGCGCGTGCGCAGAATGCCTTCCCTGCGCGCAGTCTGACACAGCGGGCAGGAACAGAACAGCGCAGGCCACCCTTCGGCTGCTGCCGTTCCCAGATATTGAATCCTCATGCATGGCTCCCTTCTTTAAACGCTTGTCGGTATTGCCCCGGAGACATATCGGTATGTCTGCGGAACACTTCAATAAAATACTTCGATGTGACAAAGCCGACGCGCTCGGCAATTTCTCCGATCGGAATGCTTTGTCCGCTTTCCAGCATCTTTTTGGCCTCTTTCAAGCGTTTGTCCGTCACCCAGGCTGTGAATTTCATGCCCGTTTTCTTCTGGAACAGCCTGCCCACATAGGTTTCATTCATAAACAGCTCATTGCTGCATATCCAGCCAAGGGAAAACTCCGGAT